>NZ_JBMIRP010000064.1:0-40783 GCF_049202975.1 Ureibacillus sp. MALMAid1270
TCGTCTCACCTTTCCAATTGTTTGTTTCGTCACTTACAATTATAGAAAAGGAGACGATTTTTTTCTTTAATAAATTTTTTTGATTTTTAAACAAAACGAGACTGCCCCTAGTGGAAAAATCTCCACTTATGGGACAGCCCCTTTTTTTCGTTTTCGAACCAATTCAACATAGTATTTGCATGTTCCTCACTTAAATGAGAAGCTTTTGCCGTTGCACCTGCAAGCCCAGACATAACCGTCGCTTGTATCGTTGCAAGCTTTCTTCGCTTTTGAAATACACTTTGTTTTCTCTCAATTACTTGTATTCTTTTCTTTTCCACTAAAAATGTTACCCGACTAAAGATTCGATAGATAATAGTTAGTTGGTTGCCCTTAATCGCATAGCCAGTTGTCTTAAAGCGCCATATACCTAATAAGACTACAGGGATGATTAGTAGAAATGAAAGCAATCCAAGTGGATAATAAAAATAACTACATAAACCAATTACAGGAATTAACCAAATAAAGTCCGATCTATAAAAAAAGGTCTTCGCTTTAAGTGGTGGCTTAATTACTTCTAATTCCAAGTCAAATTGAGGGAATAAATGATTCAGGATGCCAAGTAATTGCTTCTTTTTTATTAGAGGAAACAAAATCATCTTTTTCTCTTTTTCACTCACCGCGCCACCTGCACTTTCAACAACCACTGAAGCGTAACCAAATAATTGTCTTAATGGGTTCTCAATAATTTTAATGGCTTGCACACGATTTAACGGAATGGTAACTTTTTTCTTTTCAAGTAAACCTCTAGAAACAATAATCTTTTCCGACTCTTCCAATACGATAAAATCAAAATAATTGATGTACGTAATTGCAATTGAAAGTAACCAAGCTAAAAGTAAACTAGCCATAATCATAAACAAAATAACGACTACTCCAAATTGAACAATTGCTCTCATCTCTTCATAGATAAAGTCATATGGAATATACTCTGAGAACTGACTTAAAAGAGCAAAGACTCCCGCTAGCACTACCCCTATACCATTAGAAGTTGTAGCAAGCAGCAAAAGGTCCTTATTGGACATTTTATGAATGATACTACTTGATGACTTGGAAACTATTTCTTCATTCATCTTAGTACTTTCATGATCTCCTACAATTTGTACCAGATTCTTTGCCCGTTCCATTTCCTCTTCAATCTGCTTTGCGGCACTTTTAGTTACTGCTGTAAGTTCAACTTCCGGTTTCCCATTCGTACTTCCCGCAGTTTCAATCATTACTTGGACTAACCCAAAAACCCGATGAAAGATCCCTTCTTTATAATTCAAAGATTGGATCCGTTCAAAAGGAATATATCTTTTCTTTTTTATAAACAGTCCATATTCAACACGAAGCTCTGCATCTTCAAACCAATAAACAAAAGTCCACCATTTAATTACACCTGAAAATAAATAAAAAACAATCGGTAACACTATTATCAATATTGGAAATAAATCTGACCAAAAATTCATTTCATCGGATTTATTAAATAATCTCGACAATAAAATAATCGCAATTGGAACTATGAGTTCTTTTAATCCTTTAAGAAAATTAATAATAGATGAAATTGGATGTAATTTATGTTTAGACATCATCTTCAGCCACCCTTGCCAATTCTGATATCCTTGCTTGTAAAACATCCGCCTCATCAGAGTTAAGCATTGGTATCGTATGAGTAGTAGCCGCTGTTGATATGGATATATTAGATAAATTATATTTTTTCAAAATCGGTCCTTGTGCCGTATCAACATGTTGAACACGAACCATTGGTATTAGTGTTCTTTTTACAACAAACAAACCACTTTGGATTTCGATCTCTTGCTCTCTCACATCATAGCGCCAATGCTCCCATCGAATATTAGGGATAATCCAAATTGCAAAGATTGCCTCAAATATTACAGCCGTTATTGCTATGTAATAAATATAGGATGGCCATTCAAACCAATTCGTTAAAAAACTAGCCACACCAGTGACTAAAATGACAATTACAGCACTAATCACTCCATAAACACGCCATACTGTGAGTCCTTTTCTTGGGATTTTATGTATTGGTTCATTTCTCACCGTGAACACCTCTTCTCTTTCACTTCATACGAATCATTATATAGTTCTGTTTCAAATTAAGGCAGAAATTTTATTGAATTTTGATATATGAAGGAAATTTTGGGTGAAGATTCGGCTGGGTTCCGAAGTTTTCGGTGGGTTCCGATCTGATTACAGCCATCATTCACATTGTGAAGGACAATTTAGGTTGGTTTTTGCTCTGAAACGTCCTTCATCTTCCTTATGAAGACCACTTTCGCCTGGTTTTCTCTTCAAACTGTCCTTCACCATCAATTTCAGAGCATTTACATATCATACATCTACCAATAAAAAAACCGACCCAATTATTAATTTGAGTCGGTTCTCCATATCCATATATATTCTCTTAGCTATCACGACGGCGTGGGCGACGACGTTCGCTACTACCACTTGCACTTTCACGGCGACCGCCTTCACGACGACCACTACGTTCGCCTCCGCGGCTTCCAGCACGACTGCCTCCACGAGCGCCATCACGACGAGGACCACGATCACGTCCTCCACGACTACTACTTGAACGTTCTTTTCTCATTGGTAAAGGACGCTCTTCAGTAATTGTTACTGGAGTGTCATCCGGCTCTTTCG
The DNA here is from genome assembly GCF_049202975.1 of Ureibacillus sp. MALMAid1270. Taxonomy (NCBI): domain Bacteria; kingdom Bacillati; phylum Bacillota; class Bacilli; order Caryophanales; family Caryophanaceae; genus Ureibacillus; species Ureibacillus sp. MALMAid1270. Next base: position 2,686 of record NZ_JBMIRP010000064.1, read on the forward strand.
TCATTGATTTAATTGCTGCAGCAACTAAATCCACTGCATCGTATTCTTCTAACAACTGGTTAGCTAAAATACGGTAATCACCTAAATCATTCGCTTGAACGATTTCGATTAACGTTTCCATTGTTAATTGCTGTTGTCCAGCTAACGCTTCTGATTCTGAAGGCGGACGAAGTGGAGTCATACGTTTTTTCGTAGTCTCTTCTACAATACGTAAGTAACCCATTTCTCTTGGAGTAACAAATGTTACTGCAAGACCTGATTTTCCTGCACGTCCTGTACGACCAATACGGTGAACGTAAGATTCTGGATCTTGAGGAATATCAAAGTTATAAACATGAGTTACACCAGAAATATCAAGACCACGTGCAGCTACGTCAGTTGCAACAAGAATATCGATTTTATTTTCCTTAAATTGTCTTAACACAGAAAGACGTTTCGCTTGGCTTAAATCACCATGAATTCCTTCAGCTAAATAACCACGTAGAGTTAATGCTTGTGCTAATTCATCTACACGGCGTTTTGTACGACCGAAGATAATAGCTAATTCTGGTTGGTGTACATTTAATAAACGAGTTAAAACATCGAACTTTTCACGTTCTTGCGATTTTACGAAATATTGGTCAATATTCTCAACCGTCATTTCTTTCGATTTAATTTTAACTTCCTCAGGACTTTTCATAAATGTTGTTGCAATTTTACGAATAGCTGGTGGCATTGTTGCTGAGAATAACAATGTTTGTCTTTCAGCAGGCACTTTTTCTAAAATTGCATTGATATCATCGATGAAGCCCATATTTAACATTTCATCCGCTTCATCTAATACAAGAGTTTGAACGTTTTCAAGTTTTAATGTGTGGCGGTTAATATGGTCAATGATACGACCAGGAGTACCTACAATAATTTGTGGTCTGTTTTTTAGTGCACGAATTTGGCGACCAATGTCTTGTCCACCGTAAACAGATAATATTTTAACGCGTTTGTCATAGCCAATTTTGTAAAGTTCTTCTGATACTTGGATCGCTAATTCACGAGTTGGAGCAATAATTAACCCTTGGATATTTGGGTTATGTGTGTCAATTTTCTCAATAAGTGGAATACCAAATGCAGCTGTTTTACCAGTACCTGTTTGTGCTTGACCAATAATGTCTTTACCTTCTAAGCCAAACTTGATAGTCCCTTCTTGAATTGGTGTTGCTTCCTCAAAACCCATACGTTTTAATGAACGTAGTGTTGATTCGCTAATGTTTAATTCTGAAAAATTTGTCAAACTCTTCAATCTCCTTTTTCTTATCCTTTTAAGTTGACAAATGGTTACATTCAGATGAAGTGTATTTCGGCAATTTCGAGCCTATATAGTGGAACGTTTCCGATATTTTATAAATCTCTTTTACAAGAGGAGTATTATGTGAAAAGGAAAGCCCGGTCTTTGCCGAGCGGTTCATTCTATGCATTACAATTTAAAGATGGTCAAAAATAGAATAAAACCGGTAAATTCAAAAAAAAGCACTCTTCAAATCCATGAAGAGCCTTCGCAAAATGTATCCATTGCTATAGATAGTCTATCATGCCAACATATTAATATGCAACGATAAAGCTCTCTCATATAATAATTCCATCATTCAGAAAATTATATTCCACTAATTATTGTACTGCGCTACTTACAGGTACATGCTTTATTTTGTTCATGAACATCATAAATAATGCATTGTATAAACGCCCATTAATTGTCTCCTCCAGTTAACTTCAAAATTATTGGATATTAAATAAACTATACAAAAAAAGTTAAGGTGCCAAAAGTTTTACATTCAACTTTCGGCACCTTAACCTTAAAAATCTCGTTGCTTACTGATTCAATACAAACGATTTTAGTATCGTTTCTAATTTCATTCCCCGTGAGCCCTTTAGTAAAATCAATGAATTTTCATTGGCGTATTTTTTTATAAACTGAACAATTTGATCATAATCATCTTCTGTATGAATGATATTTTCATGAGCAAATTTTTCTTGCAGCTTTTCATATAGCCATTTCATTCGAGGTCCAAATAGGCACACTTTATCGATTTTCGACTCATCAATTACGTTTGAAATACTCTCATGGAAATGTTTCTCATCTTCACCTAATTCAAGCATATCCCCAAGAACTAACCACTTTTCAGAACGCATTGTTGTCGTTTGGATAAACTGAATTGCTGCAGTCATTGACGTTGGGGCTGCATTATAAGCATCATTGATAAACAATATTCTATCTGACGTCGGAACGAGTTGCATACGCATATCAGTTAGTTTTGCTTGTTCAATCCCAAAGTGAATTTGATCGTCTCTTAACCCAAGGGATTTTGCAATAAGCATTGCATTTAACGCATTTTTCACTTGGTGTTTTCCTAAGACAGGGATAAAGAATTCCCCGTTCAGTTCACCGCACACATCAAAACGACTACCTTTTTCAGTAGTGACGATATTAGTGGCAATTAATGAATTTTCATGGTTAAAACCAAAAGATTCAACATTCAAATTCGGTTCTTTTCCGACTAGGTTTTGTAATAGTGGCTCATCACCATCGTAGAAAAGTACTCCATGTTCATCTAAACCTTTAATAATTTCAAATTTTGCCTTGGCAATACCTTCTCTTGAACCTAGATCCTGCATATGAGCTTCACCTATATTAGTAATAACTGCATAATGAGGTCTAGCTAGAGTAGATAAAAATTCAATTTCGCCAAAACCACTCATACCCATCTCTAACACTGCAATTTCTGTATCTTCATCTAAAGATAATATGGTAATAGGTAATCCTAATTGGTTATTAAAATTACCTATTGTTTTTTGCACTTTGAAATACGGTGATAATGCACTTGCAAGAATATCTTTTGATGAAGTTTTTCCATTTGAGCCGGTAATCCCTATAAAAGTTGCCTTATGTTCATTACGATATTGTCTAGCCATTTCTTGTAAAGCAATTTCAGGATCCTCAACAAACAATACAGGCACATTTTCCGGAGGATTTGGTTCACTATTCATCCATAAAGTTGCGGCAGCCCCATTTTCAAAAGCTTTCTGAACATACTGATGGCCGTTTACCTTTTCTCCCTTAAACGGTATAAATAAATCACCTTTTTTGATTGTACGAGTATCGATAGAAACACCAGTAACGACTGTATCACCAAAATCTTTACAATCAATTTGTAACCAATTTGCAATTTCTAATAATGTTTTTTTCATCGATCTAAATCCCACTCTAGTCCTTATTGTATTGAAGTAATTGTTTTTCTTCAAAACGCTCGATTCCTAATTCAATAAGCGTGTCAATTAACTCTGGGTAACTTAACCCAGAATTTTGCCATAATAATGGATACATACTTACTGGAGTAAAACCAGGCATTGTATTTACTTCATTGATTAACACTTCATCTTCATCTGTTACAAAGAAATCTGAACGGACTAAACCTGAACAATCTAAAATTTTAAAGGCACGAATTGCCATGTCTTTCATAGTATTTGCAACGGATTCACTAATTACTGCCGGAATGATTAACGAAGTTGAATTGTCTTTATATTTTGATTCGTAATCATAGAACTCTGTATTTGGTTTTATTTCGCCAGCTACTGATACTTTAGGTTGGTTATTACCTAGAACAGCCATCTCGATTTCTCTTGCTTTTACGCCTTGTTCAACAATAATTTTGCGATCATATTTTAGTGCAAAGTTGATTGCTTTAATTAGTTCTTCTCTATTTGATGCTTTACTAATCCCAACACTTGAACCTAAATTTGCAGGTTTGACAAACATTGGCCATGTTAATTCGGTTTCGCACTTTTCTAAGATAGTCGTTTGGTCTTTTACCCAGTCAACACGTAAGAAGTAGACATATGGTACTTGATTTAAACCTGCAATTTCAAATAACTGCTTCATTACAACCTTATCCATCCCAGCAGCTGAAGCTAATACACCATTACCAACGTATGGTAAGTTTAAAACCTCCAGTAAACCTTGAACGGTACCATCTTCACCGTTTGTTCCATGTAATAATGGGAATATAACATCGTACTTGTTTAAATCACCATTAGCATTGACAAGGAATTGAGAAATATCGTTTGAACGAGCAATTGAATCACTTTCAATTTGTAATTGCTCAACTGACTCAAGTGGTTTTGTCAATTGAGTCCCTTTTCGCCATTCACCATCTAATGTAATGTAGATTGGATGTACTTCGTATTTGTCAAAGTCAATTGCTTTTATTACTGCTAGCGCTGTTGATAATGATACTTCATGTTCAGCAGACTTCCCACCGTATAATAACCCTACTGTTTTTTTCATTATTTGACCTCCATTTTCGATAATCCAAGTTTATCATGAAATCTAAAAGACAATCATATTTGTAATCAACTGTAAAGAAGATGAAAAAAAACTCCCTGTCGTTCTACCGGATTTACCAATGACAGTGAGTTTTAAGGGATTTTTATAAGATCATCATAGCTTTGACTTAATATTACATCTAAATCATCCCATACTTCATCAGGGAAATCATAATCAGCAAGTGTGCGAATTTCAATTTCAAAACGTTTAGGCTTTTCTAACTTACTTAAAGACAGTAGTGCCCCTTCTTTTGCATAGGGACGGTATGCTTTAAGAAAATCTGGGTCAACCATCGAAAAGGTACTTTTCGCTTCTTTTTTACGGAAAAACCCGCCATTTCCTAGTTTTTCTTTTACAATATTATTAAATATGTTTGTAACAAGAATTTCTGCATCATCTAAGTTTTTAAAATAAATTTTAATCGCTTTTTCTCTCGATGACGAATGGTATACAAAACGATTAGACAGTTTTTCTAAGAATGGGGTTCCAATTGATTCTTTTTTATGACTTAAATATAATAACTTTGCCTGTTCTAATGGAGTCAGTTTATTCAAACCTTTTTCATCAGCGAAGTCAATCCAACATAAATCTTCATCCGTATCAGAAACACGTTTAACAAAGTTTGGGATATCCTCTTTAGATACAAAATCCAGTTGGGTATGCATATTAAAAGAGCCCTCATCATATTGGTGCTTTAAGAGTAAGAGATTTGCCATTGGATTGAATGCTAAGACAAATTGTTTAAATGTCAGGCCACTAAAAATGACAAATTGATCTACCTCATTCATATGTACATATAAGTGGTGAATAAATTCCTCAGATGATTTCTGCTTTTTTGCCATTTTGTTCACACTCCAATAGATCGCTACAAAAGATATTATATGTGTTATTGCCTAAATTTGAAACATTTTCATAACGATTTCGTTTTATCTTTAGCATTCAAAATCATTTACGCTTATTAGAGCAGGATTTTGAGAAAATAATTTAATAGTAATACGTATCAAATTTAATTATTATTGAAGATTTCCGTAATCTAACACTTCCGGTACATAACAACAATTACTGAATGAAGATATCTATTTTTACTTATTTTACGCTATAATATGATAAGTTAAATGAACCACTTTATGTACTATATAAAGTAAATATACAATTTAAAGGTGAACCTATGGATAATGAACGTAATTTAACGAAGAGGCTAGATTGGCCCCTCATCATAATATTATTTGCTTTTTTAACAATTAGTTTACTTGCAATATCTTCTGCTCAAACAACTGGGCAATATGTAGGAAACTTTGTATTTTTACAATTCCGTTGGTATGTAATCGGAGCGGTTATTATTGCTTTTGTCATGTATTTCGAGCCAGACCAATATAAAAAAATGTCATGGTATTTATATGGTCTCGGAATTTTATTACTCTTTGTACTTATATTCATGCCAGAAGGAAAAGGTCAAATCGGGGAACCAATTAACGGAGCAAAAAGTTGGTATCGATTACCTGGTTTAGGGAGTATACAGCCAGCTGAGTTCATGAAAACCTTTTACATCTTAGCTTCAGCTCATTTAATAAGTAAGCACCATGAGAAATATTCTATTAAGTCGATAAAGACTGATTTACTATTATTAGTAAAGATAGCTATCACTTTATTTATTCCATTAGCATTTATCATGCTACAACCTGACTTAGGATCATCGCTTGTATTTTTAGCTATTACTGCAGCTTTAGTAATTGTGGCGGGTATATCCTGGAAAATAATAATACCTATTTTTGCTGGATTTGCAGCCATTGGCGGATCATTGTTATGGATGGCTGTCTATATGCAAGATTTCTTAAAAAATACTTTTGGATTTAAGACATATCAATTTGCTCGTATTAACTCATGGATTGACCCATATTCATATACCGGTGGAGATGGTTATCATTTAATCACTTCTTTAAATGCAATTGGTTCAGGAGAGATTTTTGGTAAAGGGTATATGGGGCGTGAAGTATATGTACCTGAAAACCATACAGACTTTGTATTTTCTGTTATTGGTGAAGAATGGGGATTTGTTGGTGCCAGTCTTGTAATTTGTTTGTTCTTTTTACTCATCTATCATTTAACAAAGACAACCCTACTTTTAAAAGATCCGTTTTGTACTTATGTTTGTGCCGGAATCATTGCTATGATTACATTCCATGTATTCGAAAATATTGGTATGACAATCCAATTGCTTCCCATTACAGGAATTCCTCTACCGTTTATAAGTTATGGAGGAAGTTCACTAATGGGGAATGCCTTAGCTTTAGGACTCGTATTCAGCATGAAATTCCACTATCGTACGTATATGTTCTCTGCCTTGGATGAAGAGGAATAAAAAGTTATCGTTTGAAATAAAAAAATTCCCGACACTAATTAGTCGGGAATTTTTATAAATAGAAATTTTGCTTTTGCAATTCACATATTCAAGCTCTCGCACTTTTACATGAAATTGTTTTCTTTCTAAAAATGTAAGAATAAAGTATAAAAAGATTATGTTTGTGGAGTTTGTATTGGTGGTGTTAATACTTTCAAAATTTCAAGACGTGACTTAGTAACAGATGCAGTTACTCCTAGCTTCGATAAATTTTTAACTATTTTTTTCAAGTCTACTTCCTTCGCCATACTTCCACCTAACCTTTCCTCATATATATAAACGTTTTATCAATTAAAAAGTTTCAACTTTTCACTTAAATAATAAGATTCCTGTAACATTATAACATTTTTTACCTAGAAAATTCTTTTCAATTTTGTTACAACTTATGAAAAGTCAAGTAATTTGCATAATTATCATCAACATTTACAAATATTATTTACATTTTTCATAAAATCCAATCAATTTATTTATATATTTTTCAATTAAAATCCCCCCCTTCTAACTTGTTTCATTCAATATTGAAGGTTAAAATTGGCGTAATTGAACATGGGAAAGAAAGCAGGTTATTTATGAAAAAGGAAATATTAATATTAATGTCGATCCAATTCCTTGTTTACCTTGGATTTGGCATTATTATTCCAGTACTACCCGAAGTAATTGTTAATCAACAATGGAATGAAATACATGTCGGCGGATTATTAACCGTCTATGCTCTCGCCAGTTTCTTCACTGCACCTTTTTGGGGATATCTTTCAGATAAATTTGGTAGGAAACAATTAATATTAGTTGGATTAATTGGTTTTTCATTAAGTTTTGTTATTTTTAGCGTTTTTATTGATTCTTTAACACTTCTTTATATATCTCGAATTGTAGGCGGATTATTCTCTGGGGCACTTTATACAGCCGTCACTGGTTATATTAGTGATATTTCAACTAACGAAAGTCGAAATATGTATATGGGATTTATGGGGATGTCTATAGGGTTAGGTTTTATCTTCGGACCAGCAATTGGTGGAGTATTGGGACACATTAGTTTACAGCTTCCATTTATCGTGTCAGCAATATTAATAGCATTATTATTTATTTATGGATTAGTATTTTTAAAGGAGCCTATCCGTAAAGGAGAAGCAAATAAGCGGGCTATTGTTCCAGCTGGAGCAAAGGAGTTATTCAATTATCGGATCCGTTATTTATTCCTTTTTTCATTTATCGTAACATTTATTCTAGCTGGATTAGAAGCTACATTCCAACTTTTCCAAATTGACAAAATCGCTATTTCATCAATGCAACTTGGGCTATTATTCATGTTTAGTGGATTTGTTGATGCGGCCATTCAAGGCGGGGTTGTTAGACGTATAAAGGATGGCTCAGAAACGAAATGGTTAATTGGTGCACAAGTCATAACCGCTCTTGGTTTAATATTAATTATTATGACTTCTAATCTTATTTTTGCAGGTGTAGCACTTTGTGTATTTACAGCTGGAAATGCGTTAGCAAGAACATGTGTTGTATCGTTAACAACAAAAGAATCTGGTGGTAGGTATGGAACAGCTGCGGGACTGTCCTATTCTATGGATAATTTAGGACGTATTATTGGTCCATTACTTTTCACCTCATTATTCCAATACCATTCTTCCTTAGGGTATTTTGTATCTGCGATCATCGCAATTGTATCAATCTTGCTTATTTTCTTATTCCAATCTTCAAGGAAAACCTTAAGAGTATAACATGAACAGTCAAAAGATCAGGTATAGTTTATACGTGATGTTTCTTTTATGTTTAATAATCTGAAAAATGTGGAAGATAATGCTATAGACAGTGTTTATTTCTGGATTGTGGGGGATAATTCATGAATCAACAAGTTCACCTGGATCTTCCTATTGAATTAGAAGAGTTTCGTTCTTCAATTGAAAATTCATTATTACCTTTAAATAAAATCCACCCTTTTTCTAAAAGGACTGCTTTAATGGATAGTAAATTTTCTGGAATAGCCTATCTCCCTCAACAACATACTTACCCAAAAGATATTAACGGTAGACAAATGTTTTTATTAGCACAAATTAATTTTTCGCAAGAAAAGTTAGTCTACCCATTTCCAAAAGAGGGGATTTTACAGTTTTTTATCTCACCTACTATCTTTAACACCAATCAATCTGTTGAAGAACATTTATTTCAGCATTATTTTAAAGTTAGATATTTTCCTGAAGTTTTACCTTTGGAACATTTACAAATCGAAACTTCTTGTATTGAACTACCACTAATTGAATCCTTCCCTATTGGAGAAGAAATGGGACTTGTCTTTTCTTCTGGCGCCGAACCAATATCAGCTATGGATTATCGTATTGAAGATTACCTAAGAAAACCACTGTCCCATTATAGATCGACATCAAGTGATGAAAAATCCATTGAAGATATATACTTTGAACATTTTTTAGGAGCGGAACATAAGATAGGCGGATATCCTTATTTTATTTACCCAGATACGCGCAAAAACTCACCTTTTTTGAGAAGGTTTGATACACTATTATTACAGATAATTTCTAACGATGAAGAAAATATTATGTGGGGAGATTCAGGAATAATTAAATTCTTTATTAATAAACAAAAGTTATTAAATTTTGATTTTTCCGATATCTACTTTATTGCAGAACAATATGAGTAGTGGAGGATTGAAAATAGATTTATAGTCTCCACTTGTATCCGTTTGTAACTATTAAAAAAGAGAAGTAGGTGCAATATTGTGAGTATCCTTCTTGATCCATTTGCGTTCTTACCAATTTTATTTATTTTGAATTTAACATTTGCTGTTACCGTCATTTTCTTAGAGAGAAAAGATGCTTCTTCCGCTTGGGCTTGGATACTCGTCTTATTCTTCTTGCCGTTTTTAGGGTTCGTTTTATATTTATTACTTGGTCGCCAGCTGAGAAAGAAACATCTATTTCGTTGGGACGGGCAAAAAGATATTGGGATCGACAAGTTGATTAATTATCAAATTAATGCAATTGAAGAAGATTCCCTCGAATTACGAAACCAATATGTAGAAGAATATAAAAGTCTCATTCATATGAATTTGAAGACAAGTGATTCAGTGCTTACGCAAGACAATCATGTTCAAATTTTTACAGATGGGGCTGAAAAATTTGAATCTCTAATTGAAGATATTTCGTCAGCAAAAGATCATATCCATATCCAATATTACATCTTTAAATTAGATCAATTAGGACAACGTATTTTGACAGTATTGAAAAGAAAAATGAAACAAGGTGTAAATGTACGTATACTCTATGATGAAATGGGTTCTAGAGGACTAAAGAAGAGGCAATTTAAAGAGTTAATAGATTTAGGTGGAGAAGTAGAGGTCTTCTTCCCTTCCGTTTTACCATTATTTAACCCTCGACTAAATTTCCGAAACCATCGTAAAATCGTCATCATCGATGGTCGAATTGGTTATATTGGCGGGTTTAACGTTGGGGATGAGTACCTTGGTTTAAACAAAAAATTTGGCTACTGGCGAGATACCCATTTGAAAATTGAAGGAAGCTCTGTTCACCCGTTACAAACAAGATTTTTACTTGATTGGAACCAAGCAAGTAATAATAATATCGATTACTCAGAAAAGTACTTCCCTGCTATCCCACAAAAGGGTGATGTAGCCATTCAAATCGTATCAAGTGGCCCGGATGCCGATTGGCCAACAATTAAAAATGGTTACTTAAAACTACTTATGAGTGCTAAACGATATATCTACATTCAAACTCCGTATTTTATACCAGATAGTAGTTTCTTAAATGCTGTTGAGGTTGCTATACTATCGGGTATCGACGTTCGAATAATGATTCCAAATAAACCTGATCATATGTTTGTTTATTGGGCTACTTATTCTTATGTTGGGGAATTACTTAAGGCCGGTGCGAAGGTTTACATTTATGAGAAAGGTTTTATTCACGCAAAGATGATTGTTATTGATGACGAAGCATCTACAGTAGGAACAGCAAATATAGACGTTCGAAGTTTCAGTTTAAATTTCGAGGTTAATGCATTTATTTATAACCGTACCATTTCCCATGAATTAGCAGAAATCTTTGAGCGAGACATTTTCGACTGTTCAGAGTTAACACTAGAGCAATATAATAACCGTTCTAATACGATTAAATTTAAGGAATCCGTTTCCAGACTCTTAACTCCAATTTTATAATGAAAAATGGCACTTTAGATTAATCTAAAGTGCCTTTGTATTGTTAGTCAATCCCTAAATATTCTTCTAAAGTCACACCTGACTCTTTTACTTTCGTTGCTAATGGAATACCTAAATAACGGAAATGCCAAGATTCATACATATAACCTGTAATATCCTCTTTCCCTTGTGGATAACGAAGTATAAAACCATATAGATGAGCATTGGCTACTAACCACTTACCAGCTTCGGATTCACCAAACTCACTAGTTAACCATAAGTCTTGACGATCCACTTCGCCTATATCAAATGCTAATCCAGTTTGGTGCTCAGAATAACCTGGGCGAGCACTATATCGATCTGCGTTATCCTTACCATCACGCTCGACGTAACGATTATATAAAGTAGTTTGATATTCAAAAGAACGGAACGTACTAAATGCCGTTAGTTCATAACCTGCTTGACGGGCAGCAGCTGCCATTTCCTCAAACGCTGCTCTTGCTTCGACATTTTCACCTGGATTAAAAGTTTTTGGCAATGGATATTTTTTATTTGCAATCAATACACCATCAATATAAGTTGGTTCGGTTGGTAAAGTTTGACCAACTATATAGCCATTATCTACTTTAGATGTTTCACTCTCATTTGGTTCTTTATCTTCGTTGTTCACATTACCATCCTGTTCTTTTGGATCTTCTTCTACTTGTTCTTCATCTGTTTCTTTAGAATCGGAGTCAATAGGTGCTTCGCTTTGTTCCTCAGGTTGTCCACTGTCAGTATTTTCATCTTCAGTATCTTTATTTTGTTCTTGTTCAACCTGACTTCCTTGTTGTGGTTCGTTTTCCCCCACAGAATTACTTGTGAAATATACTATTGCGATAATAGCAATTACTAGAATAACAACTGATATGATTATATAAGTTAAGGTTGGTTTTCTCTTATTAGAAAATGTTGATTTTTTCATATGTATAGCCCACTTTCTATTACTATAATGTTATATTAACATCGATTCTTATATTTGACTCTAACTATTTTTAAAATATGAAAGATGATAGTTTTTTCCTATTTGCAGTTTCAAAAACAACCATTTCCACAGTTATTTATTATCAAAATTTTTTCGTTTTAAAAAACCCGGGAGATATTTTCATTCCCGGGTTTTGTATATTACTTTGCTCCTACTTTTTCTGGATGCTCAGAGTAAAATTTTCTACCAATATAAGTTTGTATGATTAGTATGATCCCGCTGACTGACCAATAAAGAGGTAGAGCAGCCATTGATGAAATCGAAATAATGACAATCATAATTGGTGAAATATAAATCATTAATTTCATTTGAGCTTTTTGAGCTTCAGGGACTGTCCATAATGAAACCTGTGCTTGAAGGAAGTAAACAATACCAGCAATAGCTGTCATTATTAAATCCGGTGTACCAAGGTTAAACCATAAAAATTCGTGCGATTTAACGTCCGCAGAATATAGAATCGCAAAGTAAAGCCCCATGATAATCGGCATTTGAATTACGATTGGTAAACAACCCATATTAAACGGATTAATACCATGTTCACGGTATAACGAAAGCATTTCTTGTTGAATCGCCATTTGTTCTTCTTTCGTCTTAGCAGCTTTTAATCTTGCTTGGATTTCATCCATTTTCGGTTTTACAATATCCATTTTAGACTTCATTAAAGCTTGTCTACGATAATTCTTAAGCATTGGAGGCATTAAAATTAGTCGAATCGCAACAGTAATTGCAATAATTGCTAAACCATAACTACCACCAAATAGATTTCCAAGATAATCTAGTAAAAAATCCATTGGTTTTACAAAAATGTTATAAAAAAATCCCTCTTGATTTTCAACTGCTTGACACCCAGTTAGAAGCAATAACAATGTTCCTAGCATTGAGAATAACAGTAGTTTTTTCATTTCGACACCCACTATAAAGATTTACTATTTTGAAGTATACATGTCCTTTTTATGAAATACAAATAGCAGGTGTTTTCAAAATTGGAAATTTTTCATTTCCTTTATTCGTAAATCACCTGCCAATTTTTACATTTAAACTTTCTCATATTCTATTTCGTTTATGTCAAATCGATAGAATTCGTGATGTAATTCATCTCTGAAATGCTTCGGAGTAACACCTGTATATTTTTTAAATATGCGAGTAAAGTAACTTTGATTACAAAAATGGAATTGTTCAGATATCGAAGTAATACTCTTATTTGTATGTCTTAAATAATATTGAGATTCTTCTACTCTTCGCACATTTAAATATTCAACTAAAGTGATTCCAACATGTTCTCTAAAGATTCGTGAAAGATGACTTGTACTAATATGGAATTTACTTGCGATACTTTCTACCGTTAGATCATTCTCTAACTCGTCATTTATGTACATAATAACTTTATTTACTGTTTGGTGTTTGAATGTAGGTTGTTTACGATCTGCGATAAAGTCTACATAAAACTCAATTAACTCATCTGCAAATTGTAAAAATTCCGCATCCTTCATCTTGTTCTCAATCATATCAATACATGCATAGTTGAAAGCAAATGCTTTCTTAGAAGGAACTTGGTTATCTAACAGTTTACGAGCAACTATAGATGAAAGAATAACAAAATAACCTCGAACAATTTTGATTACTTGTTTTCCAAAACGGATGGAAAGGATATCAATAATTTCATGTAATGACTGTTTTGCCTTTGCTGATTCTAGATGAAAAACTTCAAACAACAGCTTAGATTCAATATTAAAAAAATCTTCTAAACCGCTATATTGATTGATACCATCAATTTCTTGAAAGTATCTCTTAGATATGGTTTCCGATATTGAATGTTGATGCTGCATAAATTATCCCATCTTTCTTCAGAATGTACTTGCATTAATTTTTGAAAAACTGTCTTACTTTTTACAACTAATATTATATGTATAAATTATTATCTACTAAAAATATTATAATTGAATAAGTATTATCTATATCTCGTATGCAAAAATTTAACAGAATGTCACTAATATATATGTATAAAGTAATTATGTAATCTACAGTGAATATTACCATATTTTGCGATTTTTTTTCAACTCTATTTTAAATTACACCATATTTATAGAAAATATTCTTTTATTCATTTTATATGAAATGAATTCTTTTTACAGTATAATATTAAATTTATGAGATGTTAAATTATCCCAATATCATATATTAAATGATTTTCATCTTTCTTTTCTATAGTGTTTAGATAGTTCTCAATTATTCCACAATCTTCTCTTTTTCATTTAATCAAATTTGTAGTAAAATAAATACATCTGATTAAAAAGTTGATGAAGAGGTGTAATAAAGTGGATCCAAAGCAAATAGAAGAAATCATGGATGTCATAAAAGATTTCTTCCCTGAAAACACATCAATCGCAATATCTGATACAAATGAATATTTGTACTACCAGCCGAGTAAAAAAGTTGATTTGAAAATTAAGCCAGGTGATCCTATCAAAGAAGGATCAGCTGCTTCAAAAGCACTAAAATACGGCCAAAAAATCAATACCTATATTGAACCTGATGTTTTTGGAGTACCATACTATGGAATGAGTATTCCACTTGTTGAAGAAGGTGAAACGAAAGGTGCGATTACGGCTATTTTCCCGCAAAAGCCTTCTCCATTTTTAACGAATTATATCACAATTAAAATAGATGATTGTTGGTATCCGATTAAACACGATGAAGTAATCTATCTTGAGACTCAATTACGTAAAACATTTGTTAAAACTATGCACCGCGAAGGATATCATCGTTTAAATTTAAGTGATCTAGAGCTATTCTTATCTCCCGATTCATTTATACGTTGCCACCGTTCGTATATTGTTAACATTGACTTTATCGAAGAAATCCAACCAGATTCTCACTCCACTTTCTTATTAATTATGAAGGACGGAACGAGAATTCCTGTTAGCCAAAGATATGCGAGTTATTTCCGACGTTCTTTAGGTTTTTAAAAAATTACTATATATACAAAGCGACTTTAGAACTACATTTTTTTGTTGCTTTGTATTTTTTTACCCTTTCACAATCCGACACACTTCTTGTTTTTTCTCTTCATTTCGTCGTTTTTACTCGTTTTTTCTATTTAAAACGGAATTTAAGCACTTTCATAAAATTATTGAAGATTTTGTGACAATATGATGGTAATATAAGAATATAAGGTTTTATATTATGTTGCACTCACTATAGTGTACAGATTATGCTATTTATAGATAACAATAGGGGAGGATTTATAATGGATCCAAGAGTCGAAAAACGCTTAGGACTAAAAATTTTGTCGGATAGAGTCGTTTCTGCAGAAGAAGCAGCAGCTTTAATTCCAAACGGTGCTGTTGTAGGTATGAGTGGTTTTACACGTGCTGGGGATGCAAAAGTTGTTCCTATGGCATTAGTTGAACGTGCTAAAAACGAAGAATTTAAAATTGATGTATACACTGGTGCTTCACTTGGACCAGAAGTGGACAAGTATTTAGCTGAAGCTGGTGCAATTCGTAAACGTGGTCCATTCATCGCTGACCCAATGATTCGCGGACAAATTAACTCTGGTGATGTACTATATGTTGATGCCCACCTTTCACATAATGCTGAATTAGTGCGTCAAGGAATTATCGGACCAATTCAATACTTAATTATTGAAGCTGCAGCAATTACAGAAGACGGTCTAATTGTTCCAACTACTTCTGTTGGTAACTCTCCAATCTTTGCTGAATATGCAGAAAACATTATTGTTGAATTAAACATCGCACACCCTGAAAGTCTAATTGGTATTCATGATATTTACGTACCAAAAGCTCAAGGCGAACGTGAACCAATTCCATTAACTGATGCTACTCAACGTATTGGTGAAATTGGAATTAAAGTTGATCCAGCTAAAATTAAAGCAATCGTAGTATCAGAAGAGCCAGATGCTCCTTCATTAATCGTTCCACCGGACGAAGAAACTCAAACAATGGCAAACATCCTACTTGACTTCTTCCGTTCAGAAATTAAAGCTGGTCGCTTAACAAACAAACTAATGCCTTTACAATCTGGTGTAGGTTCTGTTGCAAATGCTGTACTTGATGGTTTTGCTGATTCTGAATTTGAAGATTTAGTTGTAGCTTCTGAAGTTCTTCAAGATGCTGTGTTTAACTTAATCGATGCTGGTAAAGTAAGCTTTGCAGCTGCTACATCCATCACAATTTCAGAAGAATTACAGAAAAAAGTTTACGGCAACCTTGAAAAATATGCTGATAAATTAGTATTACGTCCACAAGAAATTTCGAACCATCCAGAAGTAATCCGTCGTCTCGGATTAATTTCTATTAATACTGCTCTTGAATTAGATATTTACGGAAACGTAAACTCTACTCACGTTAGTGGTACAAAAATGATGAACGGTATCGGTGGATCAGGAGACTTCGCTCGTAACGCTCGTCTTGGTATTTTCGTAACGAAATCATACGCAAAAGGCGGAGCAATTTCATCAATCGTTCCTATGGTTTCTCACGTAGACCATACAGAACATGATGTTGATGTAATTGTAACTGAACAAGGTATCGCTGACTTACGTGGTTTAGCACCAAAAGAGCGTGCACAATTAATTATCGAAAACTGTGCTCACCCTGATTTCAAAGATCAATTACGCGATTACTACAACCGCGCAGTTGAAGCAACTGGTAATTCACAAACTCCTCATATTTTAGAGGAAGCATTATCATGGCATGTGAATCTTGCTAAAAACAAAACGATGAAAATCAAAGCTGTGAAAGCTTAATTTTAATAAATAATCATTAACGGTAAAATCAAATTGACTTTGATTTTACCGTTTTTTTCTGTCATAAAAGACACATTTTAAATACAGCTTTATTTATGTTAATATATACATAAGTTTAAGTGAGAATAATTATCAATTTGGGGGTTATTGAAGTGAGGTATTTTATATACGCAATTATCTTTATCTCATTTTTTGATTTATTTACTCAGTTACCTATTATGAGTACATTTGCAGAATCTGTTGGTGCTTCAACATTTTTAATCGGTTTAGCGGTAGGAATGTACTCTTTCTCTAACACGTTTGGAAATATAATATCTGGTTTTTGGACGGATCGTAGAGGACCCTTTCTTGTATTACTAACAGGTTTGTTTACTACAGGTCTCTCACTACTACTCTACTATTTCATCAAAGAACCAGTATTATTAATCATTGTTCGATTTGTACATGGACTTGTAGCAGGTTTAATAGTACCTGCTGCCTTTACTTATTTAGCTAACATTACTGAAAAAAATAAACGCGGTAAAGGTAGTGCTTTATCTGGCGCATTTGTAGGGATCGCAGCAATTGCAGGACCTGCATTTAGTGGAATTCTTGCAAGTAGAACCAGCGTACCTTTTGTATTTAGTATCACTTCAATGGCGATGTTTTTACTAGGCGTAATTGCTCTATTCACCCTTAAAAAAATTACATTCTCTAAAAATGAACAACAAAGCGAAAAGCTTGATGAAAACAAAGTTACTGTTGGTTCTTTCTTCAAAAGTACTGGGATTATAAAAGCATTTACCGGAGCTTTCTTCCTAATGTTTTCTCAAGGAGTAATTGCTTATTTACTACCATTAAGAGTACAAGAACTTGGTTTCGATTCAAAAGTGACAGGAACATTATTAAGCACATTCGGTATAGTTGCTGTCCTTGTATTTCTGTTACCTACTAATCGAATTTTCGATAAGATTGCACCTGTTTATACTTTAGCTTTAGGGATCTCACTAATGGGCATAAGTCAATTACTACTAAGTGCTTCAGTAAATATCGCATTGTTGTATGGTGCACTTGCGTGTTATGGTGTAGGATTTGGATTCTTATTCCCTTCTATTAATTCTCTATTAATTGATTCGACATCTAAAGAATACAGAGGAAAGGCATACGGCTATTTTTATGCCTTCTTCTCATTTGGTGTAGTTGTAGGATCTTCATTATTAGGATGGTTAGCTTTAGGTATTCAAGAAGGCTTTACTTTAACAGGTATTATTTTACTTGTATTCGCGTTTCTAACACTACTTGGGAATAAATCCATGTTAAAAAGTCGACAACTACATGTATAGTAGTTGTCGACTTTTTATAGTCCTTCCTGTTTATGATTGTAGTAGGAAAGAGCTGTTTGTCCTCCACCTTCACTAATGAAGTTATTCCCTCGAATCGTTGTATCATTTACACTTGCTGCAGTTTCTGTTAATTCCTTTAATGAATCACTTTCCATATCGAACTTTTTAAATTTTTGTTCATTTTTTGCTCTGGATCTAAAGGAGTTAAATAATTGCATAGTTTTTTCACGGTTTTCTTTTTTACTTAAGTAAGTGGCTACACCTGCAGCGAATGCTGCTAGTACAACTCCCTTACCTCTCTTCTTCGCCATATAAATCCCTCCAAGAATTTTATATAGTTAATTTCTCCTTCTAGAAGTGATTTATACAGCATAAATTGTCTATTCGAGAGTATCATTTTCACTAATATTGTCTTTTTTTGTACTTTACTGCTATTCCGGTATATTTAATCGTCATTCTTAATAGAATGTTAGTATTCACTTTTATATAAATGGAGGTTGCTCTTCATGAAAGAAAATGATTTATATTACAATTGGTTAGAGATTAGCTCTTTTTTCGTTGGTGCAGTTGTATTAACTGCAATGGTATATCTCTTTGTACAATAGAATACCTATTTGAAACCTTCTAGATAAAAAAGTGTGTAGATGTAATCGTTAAATCACACCTACACACTAGTCTTATGCCTTTACATCATCATACGCTGTACTACCATCAAATGCTGCTACTACATAAGAACAAACCGCTTCCATTTTGTAGTTATGTTCTCTTGCGTATTCAGCTGCTTTGTCTAAAAGCTTTTTCGCAATTCCTTGACCCCTTAATACATCAGATACATACGTATGGTTCATCACCATTACGTCCCCTTTTTGTATCCACTCAATTTCAGCTAAATTTTCCCCATCTTTCTTGTATTCAAAAGCGAAGTTTTGTGGACTTTTTTCATTTAATGTGAATTCCATTTCTCCAATCCCTCCTTTTTCCTCAATATAACATAATCTATATGCAAGATTAATTAGTTTGCTTTACTATAATAATTCTGTCCAACCGTCTTCTTGTTTTATTTTCCCTGTTTTCATTAAAGAACCAAGTGCACGTTTAAATGCACCTTTACTCATCTTAAACATTTCTGTAATTTCTTCAGGTGTTGACTTATCGCTGAAAGGCATTTTTCCACCAACACTTTTTAGATAATCTAAAATCTGTTCAGCATCTGAACTGAGTCGTTCATGTTTTCTCGGAAGCATAGATCCATTTAAAGACCCATCTTCTTTTACTGCGATTACACGGATAGAAACATCTTGTCCAAGTCTTGGTTCTTTCTCCATTTCAGAGTTATGAACAAAAATTCGATAAGGAATGTCTACACCTAGTAAAAATGATCCAACTGGTAATAATCGATATGGCCGCGCTATTATGTTTTTATTGTGTAAATCCTCAGGAGCATCTTCATATAGATCATTTACTTTCTCTTCTGTTATTAGACGACCAAATAAATCTCCATTACGATCTGTTCGAAGAGTTAAATATAAATGATCTCCCACTTCTGGCCATAGGTTTTTAAGAGGTGGTAAATCTTCTGCTTTCACTAATACTTCTCTTGTCGTGCCGATATCCACATATGCGCCTTCTTTTGATACCTTAATAACACGAGCCCAACCATATTCCCCTTCTGCAATTGACGGGATGACTGTTGTTGCTTGTAAGTCACCACGACGATCAGCATAAAGGAATACTTTTACTCGATCTCCTCTTGATAATGGCTCTGAAATCTCTGATTGGTTCACAGGGATCTCTATCTCACCATCTGTTAATAGTATACGTGAGCCCTGTTCTTCTAAAACGGTTAATTCGACGACTTGACCTGATTTAAGTTCCTGCATAATGTATCCTTTCAATATATCTTTTGGTTATTGATTATTTGCTTTCATTTCTTCAAGCTTTTTAATAATTGCTTGATCTTCTTCTAAAAGTTGTACTAGGTCAGCAATTCTATCTATAGAATTCCAACTTAGATGGTGTTCAATACCTTCAACATCCGCATAGATTCGTTCCTCATCTACACCTATCATCCGTAAAAATTGTTCTAACAGCTCATGTCTTTTTACTAGTCTTTTCCCTAATCGTTCCCCTTTAGAAGTTAGCGTTAATCCTCTATATTTTTCATATATTAAATAACCATCTTTATCTAATTTTTGAACCATTTTTGTAACGGAGGAGGGTAAAACTGATAATGCTTCTGCTATGTCAGACACCCTTGCATATCCTTTTGTCTCAATTAATAAATATATCTGTTCGATATGATCCTCCATACTAGGTGTAGGCATTAGCGATCACTCACTTTCAACTTCATACTTTAAATTTTACTACAACCTCACTCGAAAAGGTAATATTTAACGACAAGTGTATGTAATGGTAAACTTAATATGACATACTTTTATTATTACGACCTTTGGAAGGTTTGAAAAAGCCGACTCTACTTGAGTCAGCTTTAATCCTAACTGTCAGCCAGATTTATTCGAGTGATGTATGCCCTGGATTTTTCCCTACATTATAAATCGAACGAATAATTTCCTTGTTCACAATATTAATGTATATAGGAGTGTTTAATTTTTTATAAACTTCACTTCTAGTTTTTTCGTTTGATACATAGTTTGATGGAAGTCTATTTAACACATCGGCTAAAATATTCATTTCACATTTTTCGCAATGACAAAATGTTTGATATTCTGGTCCGAATAACAAAAACTTCACAAGTCCACGTACAATGTCTTCGGTAACATTACCTAATATTGGTTGTGGCATTCTTTTATACTCCATAGTTTGATGAATTTCAACAAGATGCACTGCTTTTTTATGTATTAGTTACTTATTAAGTATTGAACATTTACACTTAGATATTCCAATCTAATTCTAAAAAAATCGGACAATGATCACTTCCATAAACATCTGAATGGATCGCAACCTCTTTTATATGGTCGTTTAAGCTATTGGATACAATAAAATAATCAATTCTCCATCCAATATTTCTTTCTCTTACTTTGTTCATATAGGACCACCAAGTATATGCATCCGTTAATTCTGG
Organism: Ureibacillus sp. MALMAid1270; assembly: GCF_049202975.1. Lineage (NCBI taxonomy): Bacteria > Bacillati > Bacillota > Bacilli > Caryophanales > Caryophanaceae > Ureibacillus > Ureibacillus sp. MALMAid1270. The sequence continues at coordinate 23,808 of NZ_JBMIRP010000064.1, forward strand.
GTTTTTATAACGGAATGTATCCGTAAATCCTGACGATAATAATTCAGTCATTTTTTCACGTTCTTCATATGTAAAACCAGAATTTCCAACATTCGATTTCGCATTTTTTAAATCGATTTCAGTATGTGCTACATTTAAATCACCACAATAGATAACTGGCTTATGTACATTCAATTGAATTAAATAATCTTTCAATCGACCTTCCCAATCGAGCCTAAAGGGAAGTCTAGCTAAGTCCCTTTGCGAATTTGGAGTATAGACGTTTACTAAGAAGAACTGATCGTATTCTAACGTAATAATTCTTCCTTCCTCTTCATCTATCGCATCACCAACGCCGTATCTTACATTCATTGGCTTATGTTTTGTAAAAATGGCTGTACCTGAATATCCTTTTTTCTTTGCATAATTCCAATATTGAAAATAGCCATCTAGTTCAAGATTCACTTGTCCTTCTTGACATTTTGTTTCTTGAATACAGAAGAAGTCTGCATTCATTTCATGAAAATAGTTTAAAAAACCTTTACTTAAACATGCTCGAATTCCATTAACATTCCAAGAAATAAATTTCATCATTTTCTCCTAATTTTTAATACAATCAACAAAATAAAGCGCCATTCCGTTTAACACGTTTGGCGCTTTCAAATCCCATTAATCTTCACCAACAATTTTGACTTCTAGTTCTAAGTCCACACCAAATTTTTCTTTTACAACACCTTGCACCATTTCAATCGTTTGAATATAGTCAGTAGCTGTTGCATTGCCTTTATTAATAATAAATCCAGCGTGTTTTGTTGAGACTTCCGCGCCTCCTACACCTTTTCCTTGTAATCCACTGTCTTGAATGAGTTTACCGGCAAAGTATCCCGGAGGACGTTTAAATACACTACCTGCTGAAGGGTATTCTAATGGTTGTTTCGATTCCCTTTTATAAGTTAAATCAGCAATTTTTTCATCAATTTCTTTTTGGTCACCTTTTTCCAATTGGAAAAGGGATGATAATACATAGTATCCTTCCTGAGAAATAATGCTATGTCGATATCTTAATTCTAATTCGTCCTTAGTTAAGACTAGTTTTTTTCCTTCTTTTGTTAATACAGTACATGAAATGATAATATCTTTTATTTCTCCACCATATGCACCTGCATTCATCGCCATTGCTCCACCAACTGAGCCTGGGATTCCACATGCAAATTCAAAACCAGTCAAACTTTCTTGGGCAGCTTTTTTTGAAACGTCTTTTATTAATGCGCCGCTTTCTGCATAAATGCGTGTACCATCAACACGAATTTTGTTTAAGTTTTTAAACGTAACGACAATCCCTCTAACTCCACCGTCACGTACCACCATATTCGATCCGTTTCCAAGCATTAAAAGCGGAATATGGTTATCATATGCGTATTTTATTACTGCCTGTGCTTCGTCTTCTGTATCAGGCATGACAAATAAATCGGCAGCACCGCCGAGTTTTGTCATTGTGTATTCTTTTAATACTTCATTTTTCTTAATATTATTTGGATTCATTAATTGAGCTAAATCTTCAGCCCATTTTTGTATAGTCATCATAAAAAAATCCTTTCTAAATCAGATACACTAAGCCATAGTTTGAACAAATTATTTCAACATTACTTAAAAAAGTACGATTAGTAATCCGTATCATTTCCTTTAGGCTTATCACTTCATTCATCTCAACACTTTGGTATTGGCAACTTAATATATGACCATTGACGTAGATTTTGTGCAATTAGTCCATTAACAACTTGAGCTAATTGTCACAGTTTTTCTGGATGAAGTGAACGTCATACTTAGTATGGGAAATAGAAAGCCTTTTGGCAAGGGCTATACTCACTAATTTATCCATTCTTTTGACCATTTTTCGATTTCTCGAATAGTCACTTCAAGTGCACGGCCTTTTTCAGTTAATGAATATTCAACACGAACAGGTACTTCTGAATACACTTTTCTTTCAACAATATCTTCTTTCTCCAGTTCCTTTAATCGTTCGGATAGCAGTCTACCACTAATTGGTAGTGAAGACTCTATTTCATTAAATCTTTGTGGACCTTCTAATAGCTGATATAAAATTAACGCTGTCCACCGTTTTCCTAAAAGATCCATTGCCTTTGATAATCGAGGACATATGCAAATTTCTTTCAAAAGAAACACCTCTACTCTTATTGTTGTACCGTCATTAAACATAAAATTCTTATAATTAGTGTACCATTTTACATCTACTTACGAAAAGTAACTACTCCAACTTTTTTATTTCCATTATAACCAATTTTATCATTAACTTATTAATAAGGATTTTTTACATTTACTTATGTTTATTAGTTTTAATGCTATTAGTCCTAATTTTTACTTTAATAATTCCGTCAATTACAATTTTCTAGGCAAACTAATTACAAATTATGACGATCGACAAAAGACTATTCAATTTTCCGAGGTACAGTATTATTGGTATGAAATACGATTTAACTAAATATAAATCCCCCTGATAAAATCATGGGGGATTGTATTGGTTATTTTATTATATGCATCATATATCGCAATGGTCATCCGTGCAAAGTCCGCCTTCATCGCCAACCATTTTTAGTTTTGGTTTTAAACCTGCTTCGCTAGCTACTTTTTCAATGGTTTGTTCAAATAAAGGTTGAGGTTGGGCACCTGATATTCCGTATTTGTTATCAAATACAAAGAAAGGTACTCCACGAACACCTAATTGCTGTGCTTCATAAATATCTTTATCGACTTCAGCTTTGAACATCGTTCCATCTAATACTTCTGTTGCTTCTGTTTGGTCTAGACCAACTTCCTCAACAAACTTTAATAAAACATCTTTTTTACCGATCGCCTCACCATCAAGAAAATATGCTTTTAGCAATCTTTCGCTCATTTCATGGCCTTTGCCCTTTGTTTCAGCCCATTTTGCTAGACGATGTGCTGCAACTGTATTAGCAGTCTTCATATTGTCAAAGTTATAGTTTAGACCAACCTCTTTGGCACGAACCGCTACATTATTCGTCATATTTTTTGCTTCAGCTTCTGACATTCTATATTTTTTAGCTAAAGACGTGATAACAGGTTCATCTGCATCGATTGGAGTTGTTGGATCTAATAAAAAACTTTTATATTCAACTTCAATTTGACCTTCATATCCGGAATCTTTTATCGCTTTTTCAAGCTGTCTTTTTCCTATATAACAAAAAGGACATACGTAATCTGACCATACTTCAACTTTCACAGAACATCTCCTCCTTTCCTTTATTGTACGAATCAAATTTCCATTGTTCAATAATACTGCTCATAGCGTATTTGGATCTAAAAGTATTTCCACCAGAAAACAATATCGTCGATTTTCAACTGTAAGATGTTGAATAATGTCCACAGCATTTACCGATACTTCTAGAAAAAACAAATCATGGAGGACTTTATGCAAAATTCACTTTGGTTAGTGGACATTGAGAAACTGCCGATTAACAAATTAACTACTTCATTAAATTGTGATGTCTGTATTGTTGGTGGAGGGTTAACCGGAATCTACACCGCATATCTACTAGCAAAAAAAGGGGTAAATGTTGTTTTACTTGAGGGAAATTCCTCTGTAGGGATTGCAACAACTGGACATTCAACTGGAAAATTAACACCTCAGCATGACGCTGTTTATGCAATACTTCTCCAGTCATTTACTGTAGGTGAAACTCAAAGGTATTATCATGCCAATGTGAATGCGATCGAGTCTGCCATTTCAAACTTACCTATTGAACTATATCAAAAAGCAGACTCCTATATGTACGCTACAACGGAACAAGGTAAAAAGACATTAGAAGACGAAATCGAAGCTTATAAGACATTAAGTATTCCTGGATTCGAAACATTAGAAACTGAGCTACCATTTGACATACTTTCAAGTATTAAGCTTCCTAACACTGCACAAATTCATCCTACTAATTTCGCTCTACATTTTGCAAAATTAGCGATGAAAGAAGGAGCAAACCTCTATGTAAACTCCCGTGTTACAAAAGTAGTTATTGATGAGAAAAGGGTTTATGTTGAAGATGATTTACAAGTATCTTTTAACCACCTTGTGTTGGCTACGCATTATCCTATTGAAGCAGTAAAGGGGTTACAAATTGCAAAACTTTCTGTTGACCGATCCTATTTGACAGCTACAAAAACATCAGAATTATTAAAAGGACAATATATTTCTGTTGATTCACCTTCTAGAACGATTCGTACTGCACTTATTAATAATCAACCATACTTCATTTATGGTGGTAGCTCCCATATAGCAGGAACGATAGAAGATACACAAAACTATTATGAAACATTACAAAATGAAGTTGTTTCGAAGTTTGATTTACCAAAACCCGAATACCTTTGGAGTGCACAGGATCCAAATACTGCAGATTCACTACCGTATGTTGGTCCTATTACAGAAAATGAGTCAAATGTGTATATTGCTACTGGGTATCGTAAATGGGGTCTATCTAATTCACTTGTAGCTGGTGAAATTATTTCGAGTGCCATTACAAAGGAAAAACATGAAGCAGCTGATATTTATAATCCTTCACGCAATCAGTTCGGTAAAACGATGTTAAGAATGTTAAATTTAATTGGTTTTACTGTCGCAAATTTAACAGAGGGATATTTAACACGAATGGATGCACCTAAATGTACCCACTTAGGCTGTAGAACACGTTGGAATGATGGAGATGAAACATGGGATTGTCCTTGCCATGGATCTCGTTTTGACAAATTCGGAAATGTCATTGAAGGACCTGCAGTATATCCATTAGATTTAAAATGAATTATGTGTTGACTGTATGTAAAAAGACACGAATGACTTTTGGTCATCCGTGTCTTTTTTGTATTCAAAATATCTACTTCTGAAATTATTTTAACCCTTCAGTAAGTACAGGCACTACTTGTTTTTTACGAGAAACTACACCTGGTAAATCGACTGTATCTTCTACTAATGTCTTGCCAAATGCTTTTGCAGCCTCTTCTTTTGCACTACCCGCTAATACAGCTACTGAATCGTTATTTAAAATATCAGTAATGATGAAGAAGTATAAATTCAATCCTTTTGCTTCAACGTTTTTGTTAAGGATGCTTACTAATTCTTCTTTACGCCCTAGAACATCATTTACATCAACTGCATTTACTTGAGCTACAATTGATTTTACATCTCCAAACGTAAATTCTTTTGCGTCTAAAGAAAGTAAATCTTCTATCGGTTTGTTAGATAAATCGGCACCTGCTTTTAACATTGCAAGACCATATTCTTCTACATCAACTCCAGCTTTTTGAGCAAGCTCTTTACCTGCTTGAACATCTTCTTCTGTACATGTAGGAGATTTAAATAATAATGTATCAGAAACAATAGCAGAGAACATAAGTCCAGCAATATTAGATGGAATTTCAATATTTTTCTCTTTGAAAATTTTATTTAAGATCGTTGCTGTACATCCAACAGGTTCAGCACGGAAATATAACGGATCTGATGTTTCAAAGTTAGCAATACGGTGGTGATCAATTACTTCAATTACTTTTACTTCTTCAATTCCATTCGCTGATTGTTGACGTTCATTGTGGTCTACTAAAATAACTTGATCCGTTTCAGTAGCAACGCTATCAATTAATCTTGGTGCTTCAAAACCAAATTTATCTAACGCATATTTTGTTTCATCATTAATTTCACCAAGTCGTACAGCTTCTGCCTTTACACCAACTTGCTGTTTTAAATAAGCATACACGATTGCAGAAGTGATTGTATCTGTATCTGGGTTTTTATGTCCGAAAACTAATACTTTGCTCATATGATTTTAGTGCCTCCTAAATTTTTGTTCATAAGTCGCATTTATTTTATCACATCTATTTGTATTTAGAAAAACCATTCTATTTCAAATTACATACGAATTAAATTCTTTGCATAGAAAAAGTGCATATATAACTTTAGCAATTATATATGCACTAATTATTAGCTAGTTTTTTGACCAATCTCCAAGTAACTAAAGCTACTTTCGATCTGTTCATTCGTTTTCTGGAACTCATTATATTGCTTTTTATTTTGTGCAATCATGCCTTCAATCGTTGCATTGATGAAGGAAAATAGTGGAGTACTTGTTTCTAAACTACTTTGTTTATATTGTTGAATAGTAAACATCGCATTTGAAAAATCACGAATAGAAGAAACAGTTGAATTCGTAATTGAAACTACTTTTGCATTTTTATTTTTTGCTAATTTAGCGATTGTTAACACATCTTCTAATACATGATCAACAGCAATAATAATTAATAAAGACTTACTATCGATGTTACTTAACTGTTGAACGATATCTTCCATATCATGTTGAATTTGCCTTACATGTTTTCGGTAACTTTTTAAGATGCTAGTCATATATGTAGCAGCTGGTGCAGATTGTCTAAATCCGAGCACATAAACAAAATCTGCTTCATGTAAACATCTAATCGTTTTTTCAAACAATAACGGATCGATTAACTCTAAAGTATTTAATATACTTGTAACGTCTTTATTAATAATTTCACTAATTGTGTTTACAGTTTTCTTTGTGTCGATTTCACCCACTGTTGTAATAACATCCCTATCGACTTGCATCAATTCTTTTTTAATCTCTTCTTGTAGTTCGCTATAACCACTTAACTCCATTGCATAACAGAAACGAATGACTGTTGATTCACTAACACCTATTAGTTTTCCCACTTCGGAAGCTATATGAGTAGCTACTAAAGTCGGGTTATCAATAACAAACTGAGCAACTTTTCGTTGACCTCTTGATAATCGAATAAAGCTTTTTTTAATATTCTCACTAATATTCATATGAGCTCCCTTTCTTTCAAAATTGTATACAAATATATTTATTGAAAGGTTAACACTAAAAAATTTTAAAGACAATTAGTTTTCTGAAAAATCTCAAATTTAATTAGTTTAAAAGTCATATTTTTGTCAAAATTAGATGAATTTTATCTACTTTATAGATTAAATAGAAATATATTGTACATTTTAAAGAAAAAAGGGGAAACATATGATTTGAGATTCAAACCATATGTTTCCCCTATGTGAATTCTAATTCTTATTCTAATTCCATTTGTTTTGTTTCTTTTCCTAAAAATAGGATTGCAACAACACCAAGAACAATTGAAATACAGAAGATCGTAAAGATATAACCAATATCTAATCCTGAAGCTAGTAAATTTCCTACTAATAATGGACCAAATATTCCACCAACTCGTCCTACTGCAGCAGCTAAACCTGCCCCTGTACCGCGGTTTACTGATGGGTATTGTTCAGGAGTGTATGCATATAATGCACCCCAAGCACCTAAGTTAAAGAACGATAATAAAATCCCAGAAATCAATAATACTTCAATTGATTCTGCATTACCGAAGACAAACGCACTTCCCGCAGTTCCAAGTAAGTATGTTACAAGAACAAATTTTCTTCCTGCCTTTTCAATAAGCCAAGCAGCTGAAAAATAACCTGGAAGCTGTGCTAATGTCATAATAACAACATATCCAAAACTTGAAATAAGACTAAATCCTTTACCCACCATTACACTTGGTAACCATAAGAACATGCCATAATAAGAAAATACAACAACGAACCAAACGATCCAAAGCATTAGTGTAGCTTTAGCGTATTTTTTCTCCCAAACACCCGCTATATTTTTCCATACACTACGCTTTTTCATTTCTGGTTTAGCAGTAAATTGCGGTGAGTCTGGAAGGTGCATACGAATATACAGGGCATAAAATGCCGGGATTGCAGTTAATAATAGAGCAACACGCCATCCTTCGATTGGCCAAAAATCAGCTGGGATAACAAAATAAGAGATAATGGCACCAAGTAACCATCCACCTGCCCAGAAACTTTCTAATAATACAACAACTCGTCCTCGTTCTTTCGCTGGTACACTCTCAGAAACTAAAGTTGAAGCTACTGGAAGTTCTCCCCCCAATCCCATACCGACGAAGAAACGTAAAATTAAGAACGCCATAAATGTAGTTGTAATAGCAGATAATCCACTTGCAACTGAAAAGAGTATGAGTGTCCACATAAAGATTGTTTTTCGACCAACTTTATCTGCAAATACACCAAAAATTAATGCACCAACAGCCATACCTATTGAATTGACACTACCAATTAACCCCATCTGACCTGAGTTTAAACCCCAGTCAGCTGCTAATGCGGCAATAACGAAAGATAAAATTCCTACGTCCATTGCGTCAAACATCCAACCTGTTCCTGCAACAGCTAGTAACTTATTACGAGAAATAGGTTTGGTATTTGAATTTGTATTCGAATGTGCTGAAACAACATTACTCATCATTTTCACCTGTCTTTACATTTGTATATACACATGATAACAAGGTCTACTACAATTTTCAATACAACTTTTAAACTTCTTATTTTTAGTCTGTGTTAATTTATCAAATTCTATTGAAAAATACATTACATATGCGATAAAATGTCTCTTATATAAAAACAATTGTTCATCTTGCGAGAACAAAAGGAGATACTGTCTATGTGGAAAGGTCTTATTGAAGAATACAAAGAATTTTTACCAGTAACTGATCAAACTCCTGCTTTAACACTAAATGAAGGAAATACTCCATTAATTCATCTTGTTAATCTCTCTAAAAAATTTGGGATTGAATTATACGGTAAATATGAAGGATTAAACCCTACAGGTTCATTTAAAGACCGAGGAATGGTTTTTGCTGTTGCAAAAGCTGTTGAAGAAGGTACAAAATGTGTTATTTGTGCTTCAACAGGGAATACATCAGCTGCTGCAAGCGCATATGCTGCTCGTGCAGGAATCAGTTCAATCGTCGTGATTCCAAAGGGAAAAGTAGCTATTGGAAAATTAGCACAAGCTTGTATGTATGGTGCAAAAATTATTGAAATTGATGGTAACTTTGATGATGCACTTAGAATAGTTCGCGAAGTTAGTGAAACAACTGCTGTAACACTTGTAAATTCAGTGAATCCATATCGTATCGAAGGTCAAAAAACAGCTGCATTTGAAATTGTAGATAGTTTAGGTGCTGCTCCTGACTATTTATGTATTCCTGTAGGAAACGCAGGTAATATTACAGCATATTGGAAAGGCTTTAAAGAATATCATGAAGCTAAAAATACTGGTCTTCCAAAAATGTATGGCTTTGAGGCTGAGGGTGCAGCTGCTATCGTTAAGGGTGAACCAATTGCTGAACCTGAAACTGTAGCTACTGCAATTCGCATTGGTAACCCCGCTAGCTGGAAATTTGCAGAAGCAGCACGCGATGAATCAGGAGGTATTATTGATTCAGTAACGGATGATGAAATTCTTGCTGCTTATAAATTAATCGCAGCTACAGAAGGAATTTTCGTAGAACCAGGTTCTGCAGCTTCTCTTGCTGGTGTTATTAAATCAGTAGAAAATGGGAAAATTGAAAAAGGAAGCCGTGTTGTAACAGTATTTACTGGTAACGGACTGAAAGATCCAGATACTGCAATGAAGGTTTCAACTGTTGACTTAGTATCATTGAAAAATGATGAAGAAGAAATCCGTAAGTATATTGAGGGAGTTCTATGAGTAAAAAATGGCAAATCACTGTTCCTGGAAGCACAGCGAATTTAGGACCTGGATTTGACTCAATTGGCCTTAGCTTATCGCTATATTTAACTTTAACTGTTTCTCTACAAGACAAGTGGGAAATTATCCACGTATCTCAAGGTTATCCAAGCGAATTTAATATTGAAGATCACTTAATATATAAAATCGCAAATGAAACGGCCGCTCGTTTTAACAAACAGATGCCGCCTTGCCGAATTGAAATGAAAAGCGAATTACCTTTTGCACGTGGCCTAGGTAGTAGTGCCTCTGCCATCGTTGCGGGTATTGAAGTAGCAAATCTAGCATGTAATCTGAATTTGAGTTTACAAGATCGTTGTAATATCTCTTCTCAAATTGAAGGACATCCAGATAATGCAACTGCTTCAGTTCTAGGAGGTCTTACGATTTCTTCAATGGATGAACAAGGAAATGTTGATACAATTCATATTACGGATTTAGATGCATCTTTTGTTGTTTTTATCCCTGATGTTGAGTTAAAAACTTCAGAAGCAAGAGGAGTTCTACCTAACACATTTGAACGCCACTATGCTGTACTAGCTAGTAGTAGTGCAAATATGCTTGCGGCTTCACTTGTGGCAAAAGACTATGTTCGCATTGGTCGTTATATGGAAGCGGATTTATTCCATGAACCATTCCGATCACAACTAATTCCTCAATATTTTGAGATTGTTCAAAAGGCAAAAGAACACGGTGCTTACGGAACAGCACTAAGTGGCGCAGGACCGACTATGATATCAATGGTTCCAACATCGATTGGAAATCAGTTCGTACATCAAATGGAGAGTCTATTCCCAAGTCATAAAATTATATTAACAAAAGCAGATCATACAGGAGTACGAGTTACAGAAGTTCCTGTATGATCAAATTAAATGACAAAGAGGGTATATCAATGGTTCGAAAATACATCGATTTACCCTCTTTTATATTATGTTAATAAAACTAGACTAATAGCCATTACTGCCATCCCTGCTACCACACCATAAATCGATAAATGTGTTTCATCATATTTTTTCGCAGCAGGTAAAAGCTCATCTAATGATATAAATACCATAATCCCCGCTACTCCAGCAAAAATAATTCCAAACATCACATCATTTAAAAATGGCATCAAAATTAAGTACGCAATAATAGCACCAACCGGTTCTGCCAAACCAGATAAGAATGAAAGCTTAAACGCCTTTTTTCTTATCCCAGTTGCAAAGAATATTGGAACCGCCACAGCTATCCCCTCTGGAATGTTATGAATTGCTACTGCAATGGCTATTGCAATTCCGACATTTGGATCTTGGATTGCAGACATGAAGGTCGCGATACCTTCCGGAAAATTGTGAATGGCAATTGCTAACGCAGTAAATACTCCCATTTTCATTAATTTATCGTTATCGATTGTTGATTTTTCAGCTGCTTGAACATCTTCTACAGTCTTTACTTCATGGGGATTTTTACTTTTTGGAATAAATCGGTCTATTAATGCGATAAATACCATCCCACCAAAAAAACCGACAATTGTCATCCAATACCCGTATGTGTCCCCTAATGCCATTGTTAATGAAACCTTTGCTTTCACAAAAATTTCTACTAAGGAAACGTAGATCATAACCCCTGCAGAAAAGCCCAACGCAACAGACAAGAACTTTTTATTTGTCCTAGAGGTAAAAAATGCGATTAAAGCACCAACTCCAGTAGCCAAACCAGCAAACAATGTCAAAGCAAGAGCTAATATTACATTTCCGTCCATTCTGATTCCCCTCATCTTGTTTTCATGTAACTAGTATATACATAAAGTTTCCTTTATGCAACTTTTTTCATTTAGGTTATATCTTATTCCTTAGGAAAACTTTTAGGTTGTAACTAAAGGCAAAAAAAAGCACCTTTTACAAGGAGCTTTCTTTCGTTTTTAATTGATTTATTTTTCGTTTTCGACTTTCATACCAATATACAACAATCATAAACCATGTAAATCCTACACACCATCCAGCTATAATATCTGTAGCATAATGGTGACTACCTGATACTCTTGATAATCCAGTTAAAATAACAAGTATTAAAGCAATAATCCAAATAGCTACCGCTGTTTTACGACTATTAAGTATTTCGGATAATATGTAAGCGATCGTAAATAAATAAAGTAAGCCAATCATTGCATGTCCTGATGGTAAACTGAATGATGTAAGTTGGTCAACCATTTCTGGACGTGGTCTAGCAGTTAGAGTTTTGATCAATTGGTTAAGACCATTACCTACACCAACCGCTAGTACAACAAATAACATCCCTCTGTAATTTCTATGTCTAAACCATAAAGATAAAATCAGAATCAATGAAATGATGACAATCATTTTTGTCTCGCCAAATATATGGAAAAACTCAATGAAAGAATTTCCGAAAAACAACTGATTCATAGCGCCATCAAATTGAACAACAAATGGTTGCTCATAGGTGTAAATAATTACAGTAAACAAAACTAATGTAAAGACTGCTATTATATAAGGCCATTTTCTCAACACTCTCACCTCCCAATAAATAACAATAACTCCATATTATCATGTCAAATATATGAATAAAATAGGGAAACCCCTCTCGAGGCTTCCCCCTTATCAAACCGTATGTGCCCTATTAAGGCATACGGCTTACCAAATGTTACAGTGATTATCAAGAGAGTGCGTTCCAGGCATTTTGCAGTGTTGCCCTAGATTAAGCTTCCCGAGCTAGGTCAGTCTCCTCGGGGATGGATTTGCACCATCTGGGATTCGTTTCGTTACCCTTCATTCAGTTGTTTCATCGAGATGACGTCTCTGTCTGAGAAACGAAAAGAAGAGTGCTGAGTATCAGCACTCCATGCAACTGCCCGTCGCACAAAAAGTGCCTTTTATGAGGCACTTTTTGAAGAACTAATTATTATTTTAATTCATCTAAGATTTCTTGAATTTTAGCTAATTCAGATTGTACACCGCCACCGCTTAAGTACCAAAGTGTACCATCTAAGTAAACGATACGGTTATTTTTATAAGCATTTGTTTGCTTAATAATGTCGTTTTCCATATCGCTTGTGATGTTAGATTTACCACCTATAGCTGCAGTACGGTCGATTACGAATAATACTTCTGGGTTGAATTCTAAGATTGCTTCGAATCCAAAGTTAGAACCGTGAGATGAAGCTTCAATATCTTCTGTTACAGGAACGAATCCGTAAATATCATAGATGTAACCGAAACGTGAGTTTGTTGAAAAACCAGATAATTTACCTTCGTTATACATAGTTACTAACGTATTGTCGAATTGACCAGCTAATTCTTTTACTTCTTCAATAGCACTTTCAATTTTCGCAACATTCTCTTCTACTTCAGCTTCTTTACCAAAGATTGTAGCTGCAATATCAGTTGAAGCTAAGAAAGTATTCCAGTAGTCGTTTTGGTTTGTTCCAACAAAAATTACGTTTGGTGTAATTTCTTTTAATTGCTCATAGAAAGTTGCTTGACGACCAGAGATGAAAATTACATCTGGTTCAAGTGCAGCGATATCTTCTAATAATGGTTCTTTTAAAGATCCAACGTTTGCATATTCATCAGATTCATATTTTGATAAATGCGCAGGTAATGATGAGTCTTTAGGAAGACCAACAATTCCTTCAACACCGATAGCATCTAATGTATCTAAGAAACCATAGTCAAATACAACAATTTTCTCAGGCATTTTTTCTAATGTAACATCTTCAAATGCAACAGTTCCTGCATCTTCAGTTTCTGTTGAAGTAATTGTAGGTGATACTGTTAGTGGGTAAGCTGAGTTCTCAGTTGATTGCTCAGTTGTTTCTGAGCTAGTATTTGAATCTTCATTAGTAGATTCATTATTTGAATTACAAGCTGCTAGTACTAATACCATCGTAGCTAGAACTAGCGTAAGTAATTTCCAATTATTTTTCATTGTTAAACCGCTCCTATTCTTCTTTCTAATAAAATGAATTTCGATTTCTGATAATGAGAATCATTATCAACTAATTGAAATTATATCAGTTCCAATTTAAACGTCAATACTATTTTTACAATTTATTTTTGTCTAATTTATTAACATGAAATTCGTTTTTATAGATCAGCTTCAAATTAACTAGAAAGTTAATTTTCTCGCTCGAAGTCTGGATTTTATGCTTGGAAAATTAGTCATTATCACATTAAAAAATGATTTAGAAAAGCTTGTAAATAGACAAAACTTTTCTAAATCATTTAGTTAATATAATAATTAATGCGAATTAAAATATACACAAATACGACAACCGTTTTGTTCTTGTACTGGTATATTCATATCGTAAATTTCTCGTAGTGCCTCTGGATTGATAATGTCATTTGTAGGTCCACTTTTCACAACGCTACCGTTTTTAAGTGCAACAATATAATCCGAGTAGACTGAGGCAAAGTTAATATCATGCAATACAATGACAACCGTCTTACCTAAATCATCTACAAGCTTACGAAGAATTTTCATAATTTGAACAGAATGTTTCATATCTAAGTTATTTAGCGGTTCATCAAGTAGTATGTAATCCGTATCTTGAGCAATAACCATCGCAATAAATGCACGTTGTTTTTGCCCACCAGATAATTCATCTAAAAACCTATCTTGCATATCCCCTAAATTCATATACTCAATCGCTTGATCCACATATTGTTCGTCTTCGGCATTCAATCTACCTTTTGAATATGGGTAACGACCAAATGAAATAAGTTCACGTACAGTTAAACGAACGTTTAAGAAGTTTGACTGTTTTAAGATAGATACTCTTTTTGCAAACTGATCAGATTTCCACTTTTTCACGTTACTTTCATCAAGTAAAACTTCACCTGTATCTGCATCTAATAAACGACTCACCATCGATAAAAGCGTTGATTTACCAGCACCATTTGGACCTATAAAGGATGTAATGGCTCTTGGCTGAATATTTACAGAAACATTATTTACAACAGGCTTGTTACCAAAACGTTTTGTTAATTCTTTGATTTCAATCATCCTGCTGCCCTACTTTCTTTCAGTAATAAGTAAATAAAGTAAATACCACCGATAAAGTTAATAATGACACTTAATGTTGTTTTCATTTCAAAAATATGTTCAACAACAAACTGTCCACCAACTAAAGCAATAACACTAATTAAGCCGGCTCCTAATATATGAATGGAGTGCTTATAAGTAACTAAATATTGATATGAAAGATTGGAAATGATTAACCCAAAGAACGTAATCGGTCCAACTAAAGCTGTCGATGTTGCAATAAGTACCGACGATAAAACTAAAATATTCATCACTAATCGATCATAATTAATACCTAAGTTAATAGCATTTTCACGACCAAGTGACATAACATCTAATTGACTCATAATACGGAAACCATAAATGAATGCAATTAACAAAATACCAATTGAAATATATAATAGCTCTACTTTAATGTTTGTAAAGCTTGCAAATAGCTTGTTTTGTAAACTTAAAAATTCAATAGGGTCTATTAAGACTTGCAAGAAAGTACCTAAACTTCCAAGTAGAGTACCTAAAATCATCCCTATTAATAGCATTAAATAGATTGGATACTTATCAGCTCTAAATAAAATTCGATACAATAACAGCGCAAATACTACCATTGCAATAATGGATGCTGTGAAATTCAGATACTGATTTACTACCCATACCGAAAGTGATCCAGCAAAGAAGAAAATTAAAGTTTGCACAACTTCATACATCGAATCAATCCCCATGATAGAAGGAGTTAAAATTCGATTACGTGTAATTGTTTGGAACACTACAGTTGAATAAGCAATAGCAAAGCCTGTTACAACCATGGCACCTATTCGCATCATACGTCTTGGAAACGCATAAGCAAAGCCACCTTTTATATCATAAAATGCATATAAGAGAATACAGATTAATGCAATGATTGCTAATATAATTAATTTCTTTGTATTATTTCGCATATGCTCTCCCCCTAAACAACATGATTAAGAAGATCGCACTACCAATCACCGCTACTGTTACATTCACTGGAATTTCATAAGGATAAACAACTACACGTCCAATAATGTCACAGACTAATAGGAAAACAATACCTAATACAGCAGTGTGTGGAATTGTTTTACGTAAATTATCTCCCAAATAAATAGAAACAATATTCGGAACAATTAGCCCTAGAAATGGGATGACCCCTACAGTTAAAACAACAGTAGTTGCGATAATTGCAACAAGTATAAGTCCGCTATTTAAGACCCACTTATAGCTTAAGCCTAGGTTCTTCGCAAATTCTTCACCCATACCAGCAACCGTGAACTTATTCGCATAGATATAAGCAAGAATAATAGCTGGAATACTTAAATATAACAACTCGTAACGTCCCGCAATGATGAGAGTGAAGCTCCCCATCAACCAAGAACTAATATTTTGGATTAAGTCACCTTCATACGCAAAAAATGTTGTAATAGAAGATAAAATATTCCCATACATAATCCCAATTAGCGGAACAAAAATAACATCTTTAAATTTAATACGATCCAAAATTTGCATGAACAGCAATGTTCCTAATAACGCAAATACAAAACTAAAAACGACCTGTTGAGTATATGTTGCGTTCGTAAAAAATAACATCGAAATGAGAATCCCTAACTTAGCAGCATCTAATGTACCTGCAGTTGTTGGAGAAACAAATTTGTTTCTACTTAAAGATTGCATGATTAATCCTGCTATACTCATCCCTGCGCCAGCTAAAATAATTGCCAATAAGCGTGGTACACGACTTATTAGGAATATTTGTGCTTCTTGAGAATTAAAGTCAAGTAAGTCGCTTGGCTTTATGTCAATTGCTCCGATAAATAGCGAAACAATCGAAAGGATGATTGCTGCTATTATTAACATCCAAAGTCTCATTTTTATCCCCATGTCTAACTTATTTTTCCGAATCGTTATTGAAAATGATTCTCAACTTGATTACAAACTAATTATAAGCACTAAAAATTGAAAAATCAATATGTGAATGAGAATGAGAATCATTTACTTATGTCATATTTTCAACAAGTGTAATCAATTAAATAGTAATTTCTTTCTTGCAGTTATCTACCTTTATTGATTTAAATATTTCAAGGGAAATAATTGAATTTGAATCGAATACACTTTTTTATCAACACCATTTATTCTCAGTCAATCGTACAAGTCATATACAAATTCTACAAATCGAGTAGGAGACTAGCCATTAATTGGCTAGTCGACCTCTCACACCACCGTGCATACGGTTCCGTACACGGCGGTTCAATAACTTAAGTACCTATGCTCATATAGCTTATTTAGGTCTTTTATCCCCCACTTAATGAG
>NZ_JBMIRP010000065.1:0-52442 GCF_049202975.1 Ureibacillus sp. MALMAid1270
TCATTTGGACAAAATTGCTTGGATTTAATAAATTCTGTCTAAATAGAGGCTTCATTTGGACAAAATTGCTTGGATTTTATGGATTCTGTCTAAATAGAGGCTTCATTTGGACAAAATTGCTTGGATTTAATAAATTCTGTCTAAATAGAGGCTTCATTTGGACAAAATTGCTTGGATTTTATGGATTCTGTCTAAATAGAGGCTTCATTTGGACAAAATTGCTTGGATTTAATAAATTTTGTCTAAATAAGAGCTTCATTTGGACAAAATTGCTTGGATTTAATAAATTCTGTCAAAATAGAGGCTTCATTTGAACAATTTTATTTCGATTAAATGAATTCTGTCTAAATAAGCACTTTATTTTGACAACTTTGCTTGGCTTCATTGAATTCTGTCTAAAAAACAGCTCCTAAAAAAAAATCACTTCATCAAAAAAGTTGGTCCAGAAACAATTCGTTTCCGAACCAACCCTTATTTTATAACCACAAAGGTTACTTAGTTATTTTGCTTCAGTATCTTCAGCTTTTTCAGCAGGTAAGTAAGCTTGTAAAGCGTCTTTTAGATCTTCGTCTTTAATATCTACATTTGCAGCACGAACTAGTTCGATTAACTTATCATTAGCTTTACGACCAACGATAGTTTGACGAATTTCTGCTTCTTTTTCTTCAAATGCAGCGTAATCTTCAACTTCACGTTTGTCAGTTACTTCGATAATGTGGTAGCCATATGAACTTTTTACAGGCTTACTGATAGTGTTTAACTCTAGAGCGTAAGCAGCATCATTAAATTCTGTTACCATTTGACCAACAGAGAACCAACCAAGTTCGCCGCCATTAGCTGCAGAACCAGTATCTTTACTATATTCTTGAGCTACGGTAGCGAAATCTTCTCCAGCCTGAAGTTTTTTGTAAACTTCATCAGCAGTTTTTTCATCGTCTACTAAAATATGACGAGCATTTAATTCATATTTACCTTGCTCATATTGAGCTTTAACTTCTTCGTCTGTAACTGTTTTTTCTACATCTTCAGTTAACTTTTGGCTAAGCATACCAAGTTTTAACTCATCTAAATAAGACTCTTCTGTATACCCGTACATATTTAACATTGTTCCATATGATGCCCCGTAAGTTTCTTTGAATGCTTCGAATTCTGCATTCACATCCTCATCAGAAACTTTGTAAGAGTTTTCTAAAACTTGTTCTACAACAAATTGTTCGATCAATTTTTGACCTGCTACTGATTTTAATTCTTTGTAAAATTCTTCTTTTGTAATATCTCCGTACTCTGTTGAAACAACTACATCATCTGTAGCTTTTTCTGCATTGTCACTACAAGCAGCTAATGTAAGTACAGATGTAGCTAGTCCAAGTGCTAATATAGTTTTTTTCATGTAAGTTTTACCCCTCTAATTTCAAAATAAATGCAATAGATACTATAACATAAAACGGTTAAAAAACGAAATGGTTCCATGTTGAATGCCTAGGATTCAATAACACTTCCGCATAATATAGACACAGAAAGGAGGTGTTCATGAATGGGCAGTTCTTATAGCGGTGGTTACGGTAACGGTTCAGGATTCGCGCTAATAGTTGTTTTATTCATTCTATTAATAATTGTTGGTGCAGCGTTTATGTACTAATCGAATAAAACAAGAAAAAATAGAAATGCAAATCTCAGAAGAGCTAAAGGCTAATGTCTTTAGCTCTTTTGCATATAGTAATATATAAATTACATAGCTAAAGTAACTTCAATGTAGAATGATACTAATAAAATCGTTATAAGTAGGTTAATCGTACGGAAAATTTTGGGATGTCTTTCTTCAGGAATTTCTTTTTGCATAACTAGTGCATAAGTCATGCGGTTAATTTGGAATAAATAAAATAACGAGAATAGCACTATGACTAATAGTAGCAAGTCTATTCCTCCCCTCTTTCACTTCTTTTAAGCATATCAAAGGTTTAAAGCAGAAACAAGTTTGAGATTATTCGATATTAGGTGGTACTAAAATCTCATATCCCTTTGGTGTTTCCTCGATCATGGAATTGCGTGGAGCACGCAACAGGTTTTTTACATATAATATGTCCATTAAACAAATACTGCAATGATATGCAAGTAAAATACTAGAGTAGTGTGTATATGCTGGCAGGGAATAGGCTACATAAATCAAAATGGAATTAATTAAGATAAAAGGCAGTAATAAGACGAAAATATAATGTTTCTTTGGGATCATTGTTTTTATACGCATACGAATAATAGGAATGAATTGAAAGTCAACTTTAACCTTTAATTGTACGTTTCTTCGATATTGGAATAAGCCGAAATAATGGACTAATTTATGAATTGGGTACAACAAAATCGAACAGATGAAAAACAACCAAAAATAATTGTCAGAGTACTGGAGTGGATCTAAGTATCCAAAAATAATATATGAAAAAGAAAATACAATGACAAAAATAATGATAGACCAAAGTGTTAGACGAGTTGTCCCATATTCATGTTTTATGTTTATTGTTTTCCAACAATGCATTCAATTACCCCTTTTTTCGTCATCGTAAAAGTATTTTAAATGAAAGACAAAGGTTACGCCACATAAAAACAATGGATTTTGAAAAATAGCTGGCAAATAAAAAAAAGAGTGCATTACACACTCTCAATCTATCTATCTTACAATCATTTCTTTTTCTTTTTCATGAATTTCATCGAACACATCTTTATAATTTTGATATGAACGTTCAAAGATCTCTACGAAATCATCCCCATAAATGTTTCGAATTACTGCCATTACGTCTAAGAACTCTGGGAATCTACCATACAATTCTTTTAACGGTAGAGAACCATCTAAGATAGTGTGTGGAGTATCAAGATAATGTTTGTTCATTTTAATGATGAGCTCCGAGCCAGCTTCTGTCAGTTCAATGTAGGTGTTTCTCTTATCATCATCACGTTTTGAAAATTTTAAATATCCACGTTCTTCTAATTTCTTTGAGAAATTAAATGCAGTTGAGACATGCATTACTCCAAATCTAGCAACATCTGAAATAGATGCGCCTTTTAAGTGATAGGAGATCCACAAAATATGATGTTCGTTAATGTTTAAGTCAAATGGTTTAATCCACAGCTGCCAGTCTTTTTCAACAGCTTTCCATAGTGCTTTAGATAAATGACCAATTCTTTGACTATAAAGCATTGCCTCTTTTATTGAATACATTTCTTCAGACAAAGGAATCACCTTCTTCTTTCATGGCATTTTAAAATATTATACCAATAAAGAAAAAAAGTTTAAAGTTAGAAAAATTAAATAATTTAAAATAGATTAATAAATATTATTATTATGCGAATTTCAATAGAAAAATATTAAATTTATTTACATTTTTAGATACTAATGCCTATGAGAAAAAAGGTGATAAAAGCTATTTTTTATTCAATTCGTTTAAATTTTGCTCGATTTCAGCAATAGAATTCTGTAAACTATCCATTTCTTCTTTTAGTTTCGTTGCATCTGGTTCGATCTCTTGTGAATAATTGGATATTGATGATTTTAAATCTGAAATTATTTTAGGTATATTATTTTTCGCTTCGTTTTTTAAGTTCACAACAGAATTCTTTAAAGTAATTACTTGTTCTTTTAAATCCTGAAGATTTTCTTTTGTTGATTTAGCATTTCGTACGATATTCGATCTAAGTTGTTCACCTGATTGAGGAGCTGCCATGATTGCTGTTGCCAAACCTCCAACTAGACCTACTGTTACCCCTAAAAAGAATGTTTTTGCTTTCATTTCATTCATCTCCTTACAAAGTTACTTTGTGTTATATTTTTGAAAATTATGAATCCTTGTTTTTATCATATACTATTCCTTCTAAAAAATATAAAAAAAAAACTATCTAAGTTCATTAGATAGTTTTAGTTTCATCAATTATTAAGCTGGTGTTACAGCAGTTTTGAATTTTGAACGTTTTAATATGTTTGTGATGATTGGGAAGATGATGATAAATGCCACTGCATTCATCGCCACAGCTGGTAATACTACAATTTTATATAGTAAGTCAAATGCTTCAGGCAGACCACTAAGTAATAATGCAGATGTTAGGAAGATAGCACCTGATAAAAGTGTACCTAAACCAACAAGTACCACACCAACCACAATGTTATTAGCTAAATGTCTTAATGCAAGGACAACTACTAGAAATACTAAACCAGTTATAATCTTATCGATAATGTTTGGAAATAATCCGCCAGGGAACGTTGTAAATAATCCCGATAAAATACCAGTTACTAAAGAAATTGAAAATGCTTCTTTAAACGTAGGGAATAAAAAGATTCCAATAAACATCATCGTTAACATAAAGTCTGGCTTCATACCGTTACCATAGCCAGGTATAACAAAGTACAACACAGTACCAACACCTACAAGAAGTGCCATTAAAACAAGATTTTTCGTATTCAATTCTCATCTCTCCTCTAACTTTTCTAAGCTCATAGACATTTCCTAACGTGTTCTCATAACCGTTAGCGAAATATAAAACTGATTTTATAATGATTAGATATATTTTGCAACCTTATTTAATAGAATATTTAATAGAAAACTAACTTAATATTATTGATTTAATTTTTCGCGAATTTGTTCTCCAACTGATTTTAAAACATCTTGAGTAAACTCACTTTGTTTTGTTTCCCATTTCACCTTTAAGCCATCTGTTTCATCATAGCGTGGGATAAAGTGAAGATGATAATGGAAAACAGTTTGACCTGCAAAAGATCCATTATTGTTAATTGTATTCATCCCTTGTGGATTAAATGCTGATTGAATAGCATTTGCAATTTTTGGAGCAGCAGCATATAAGTTTCTTGCAACATCTTCAGGCATTTCTAAAAGATCTTTTACATGTTGTTTTGGTACAAGTAAAGTATGTCCTTTTGTTAAAGGCGCAACATCCATAAAAGCATACACATGCTCATCTTCGTAAATTTTTGTACTTGGAATGGAACCATCAATTATTTTACAGAAAATACAATCTGACATAAAAAACATCCTTTCATGACAAGTTTTGTATTCATTTTAGCATATAAAAACTGATTCCATTCACAATTTTTGCTAAACTAAACTTAAGAATAGGAGTGAAGCGTAAATGGCAGTGTTAGAATTAACAAATGTAACTGGCGGCTATACGAGAAAACCAGTCATAAGAGATTTAAACTTTTCAATTGGACAAGGGGAACTAGTAGGTTTAATCGGACTAAATGGAGCAGGTAAAAGTACTACTATTAAACATATTATCGGTACACTGATTCCTCAACAAGGTGACATTAAAATCAATGGTATTACGCTAAAACAAGACATTGATGCATATCGTTCCTCTTTTTCATATATTCCAGAAACACCTGTTTTGTACGATGAACTAACATTAAAGGAACATTTAGAGTTAACTGCCATGGCTTATGGATTAGATGAAAAGACGATGAAGGAAAGAGCGAGCAGACTGCTAAGTGAATTCCGAATGGAGAAAAGGTTGAATTGGTTTCCTTCCCATTTTTCAAAAGGGATGAGACAAAAAGTGATGATTATGTGTGCATTCTTAGTGAATCCACATTTATATATTATTGATGAGCCATTTGTTGGACTTGATCCACTAGGTATTCAGTCTTTACTTGATCAAATGGATGAAAAGAAGCGAGAAGGCGCATCTATTTTAATGTCTACTCACATTTTATCGACTGCTGAAAAACATTGTGATCGAATTATTTTACTTCACGATGGCCGTGTACGTGCTCAAGGGACAATGGAAGATTTAAGAACAGCCTTCAATATGCCAAATGCGACCCTAGATGACTTGTACATTGCGATGACAAAGGAGCAAGACCATGAATAACTTGTCACAAATCTGGTCGAAGAGGTTTACTCATTATTTAAATGAAGTGCAAAAATATATGCGCTTTGTATTTACTGGTCATTTGGCAATAGTATTGGTCTTTGTAATTGGTTCCGTAGGTTATCAATATAGTGAATGGCTGAAAGTTATAGAAACCAGTTTTCCAGCAGAATGGGTAATAGCGGTATTGGTCGGTGTGGTATCGGCATTTAGTCGACCTACGACACTTTTACGTGAACCGGACCAAGTGTATTTATTACCATTAGAGACAAAGATGGGATTCTACTTTAAAAAGGCTCAGCAATGGACCTTCTTTTCACAAGTGGGTTTAGCAGCGGTTCTATATATTGTATCGATTCCTTTGTTAAATAGAGTAACAGATTTATCATCAACACAGATTTGGATAGGGTTACTTATTATTATTCTTTTGAAGTTATTGAATGTGCGAATTGAATTTAACTTTAGATATGCACTAAGGGGAAAATGGGTTTTCATAGACCGAATCATAAGAATAGTATTTTCAATTGTAGCAATCCAATCTGTACTAACTCAAAACTATCTGCTCATGATTGTTTATTTACTACTATTAATAGTTTATAACTTTACATGGAAGAAAAGTGGTCAAGAACAACCAATACCTTACGAACATTTTGTAAAACTAGAACAAAATCGTATGATGGCGTTTTATCGTTTTGCTAATTACTTTACAGATGTTCCTCATTTAAGAGGGGCAATACGTCGAAGAGCATGGCTCAATTTTATGTACCTACTCGTTCCATATACAAAAAACAATACTCAAGGATATTTAGTTTTCCGGACATTTATCCGTACAGATGATCACTTTTATCTATGGGTAAGACTGACGGCCATTTCATCAATTATTGCAGCCTTTGTAAATATACCAGTTGTTATATTAATTGTAGTTGCTGCATTATCTTTTGCGACAACGATTCAATTAAAATATGCGCTATTATCATCAAAAGAATTTCGTATGGACATGCTGTTTCCAGTGGATACGAGTTTACGAACGAAGGCTGTTCATAAATTGATTCGTACATTTGTATTCTTACAAGCGGTAATTGTGTTAATTTGCTCAATGGGAGATTCATTATTTTATTTACCGCCAATATTAATCCTAATAGTAAGTGAACTAACATTTTATTTATCAAAAAATCCAAATAATCGTTAAACCATAAACTAGCTATGAACTGCCCTTTAGTTGTTAGATACAATCTAATTGGGGCAGTTCATTTTGTAAATTAAATTGTAGAAACCAATAAAAATTGAACATCTGATAAACTATCATTCCACCAGTAATGAAGTTTACTAGACTCAAACATCATCGATTCATTTTCATGTAATTCAAAAACTTTCCCTTCAATGGAAAGGGTTAAAACACCCGTTAGAACATAAATAAATTCAAAGCCTTTATGAGTGAACTCATTTCCGACATTTTCTTTAGGTCTCAATGTTACTAAGATTGGATGGAAAGTGGCGCCTTTAATATTCCGTGACAAATCCTCATAAAAAAAGGGAAACTCACTTTCTCTATTCTCTTGCTTTGAGTTTTGGAAAAAAATACTTGGATTTACATGAAGGGCGTCGCTAATTTTTCTTAAAGATTCTAATGTTACATTGCATTTGTTTCTTTCTACTTGAGAAAGAAAGCTTATGGATACTCCTGTTTTTTCTGAGAGCGCTTTCAAAGTCATTTTATGTTTTTTACGCAGTTTTCGAAGCTGTTCCCCGATTGTCATTTTTTACACACCCCTGTATTTACTATAAAAATTATACTTTAGCAAACTTTACTACACAAAGTAAAAATTCATATTGACCGAAAATTCCAAACAATGTAATAATTGATTTATAAATTTAAGTGTCACTTCAATTTTACATGATTTTGGATTTACTTTTCATTCATTCATATTTTAGTGATACTTCAACTTATCTTACAGGGGGATGTTAAATGAGCAAGGGTCAAATGAGAAGAGTATGGATTGCTAGTTTAGTAGGAAGTTCAATTGAATGGTTTGACTATTTTCTTTATGGAACTGTCGCAGCGTTAGTGTTTAACCAAGCGTTTTTTGCTGCAGAGGATCCTACAGTGGGGTTAATGTTAGCGTATGCATCGTTTGCATTAGCATTCTTTATTCGTCCATTAGGTGGAGTTATTTTCGGTTACGTTGGGGACCGAATTGGACGTAAAAAAACATTAGTAATGACTCTAACAATTATGGGAGTTGCAACTGTTTTAATGGGACTACTCCCGACTTATCAAGCGATTGGTGTAGCAGCACCCATTATATTAATTACGTTACGTTTAGTTCAAGGACTTGGAATTGGTGGTGAATGGGGCGGTTCAGTTTTACTTGCAGTAGAATATGCTCCAAAAAACAAACGTGGTTTTTACGGTGCCTTCCCACAAATGGGAGTTACAATTGGGATGTTCTTAGGCTCAGGGGCGCTTACATTTATTACATCGGTAGTATCTCCTGAGGCGTTTGTAGCATGGGGTTGGCGTATTCCGTTTATTGCAAGTGCATTATTAGTTGTATTTGGACTATGGATTCGTAAAGGGATTGACGAAACACCTTCGTTTAAACGAGTTCAAGAATCGGGCGAAACAGCAAGATTGCCGTTTGTAGACATATTTAAAACGCAATGGAAAGAAGTATTGATTGCAGTAGGTGGTAAAGTAGTTGAAACAGCACCATTCTACATTTTTGCAACGTTTATCGTTTCTTATGGTACAAAAAATTTAGGATTTACAAGTACACAGGTTCTTGTAGTAGTAATGATTGCAACAATTATTACGACGATTCTTATGCCATTTATGGGTGGGTTATCAGATAAAATTGGCCGTAAAAAAGTGTACATTTATGGAATAGTTGCTATGTTACTATACGCATTCCCGTATTTCTGGTTATTGGAACAAAGAACATTTACTACTTTACTAATTGCAACAGTGTTAGGTTTAGGGGTTATCTGGGCGCCGATTACTGCTGTATTAGGAACAATGTTCTCTGAAATCTTTGATGCAAAAGTACGTTATACAGGGGTATCGTTAGGATACCAAATTGGTGCAGCTGTTGCAGGTGGTACAGCGCCATTAATTGCAACTGCTTTACTAGTTCAATTCAATAATTCATATGTTCCCGTGGCACTTTATATTATGTTAACTTCAGTTATTTCTTTAATTGCAGTTTTAGCGGTTAAAGAAAGAAGTAACCAAGAACTAGACGAATTCAGTGAAGTACAAACAAGTTCGAATCAGGATGTGAAGGTGAGAGAAAAAACTACAATTCATTAAAATTGTAGCAATGAATAAGCAACGGAGAGTGTAGATAATAATGATTGTTTTAAATCAAGAAGAAATTATGAAATTTTATACGATGGAAGAGGCGATTAGAGATGTTCGTGATACGTTAATTGCAAAAGTGGAGGGAAAAGTTCAATCACCACACCGGACAGTATTAGAATTCCCTGAGCAAAGCGCATCTTCGATTTATATGCCTAGTAGCGATCTGGAGGGGAATGTTGCAGCTGTAAAGGTTGTGACGATTTTTCCTGAAAATCCATCAAAAGGGTTACCAACGACGCAAGGAATTATTGTGTTAACGAGTACGGATAACGGGGAACATTTAGCTGTCATGAATGCATCTTATTTAACAAGGTTGCGCACAGGGGCAATGACAGCTTTAGCAACGGATTCCCTTGCCAAAAAAGACGCATCAGTGTTAACAGTTGTCGGAACAGGTGGAATGGCGTTTGAACAAACAATAGGAATATTAGCTGTTCGCCGGATTGAAAAGATTCTTCTATTTAATAGAACAGTTGAAAAAGCGCATAGTTTTGCCCAAAAGCTACAAGACTTTGGTGTTGATGTGGAAATTGAGATTGCTAATGGAGTAAATGATGCTGTTAATAACGCAGATATCGTTTGCTGTGCTACAAAGTCACATACTCCTGTATTTAATGGTGAGTATTTAAAGGCAGGTACACATGTGATTGGAGTAGGTTCTTATTTACCTCATATGCATGAAATTGACCAAACGACAATTACGAGAGCTTCTAAAATTGTTGTAGATGATTTGCATGGCGCTAAAGACGAGGCCGGAGAACTTATGAATGCCGAACAAAAAGGTATTTGGTCTTTTGATGAGGTGTATGGTGAGTTGGAATCAATCGTTAGTGGTGAGAAAAAAGGGCGCGAGAATGATGATGAAATTACGTTCTTTAAATCAGTAGGAGCTTCCTATTATGATTTAGCGGTTGCTAAAGGAGTTTATCAAAAGGCGATAAGGGATAACTTAGGGTTAAGTATTGAGATTTAATAATAATAATAATAATAATAATAATAAATGGAATTGAAACCGCCATAATATCAGCTTATTTAGAAATTAAAAAACACGGGATGATCTCGAAAGTGTATCTTTCAAGATTATCCCATTTTCACTTCTTTTCAGGTAATTTTCCAGAATAAGTAGAAACGTAACTTGCGGCATTGAAAATATTTTGCTTTTTTACACCGAGTTCTGGTGTAGGTTTTGAATGCGCCTTAGCAAATGAGTTGGACTCTTTCCAAGAATCAAATGCTTGTTTACTTTCCCACTGCGTTAATACGATGTAAATTTCGGATTTAATCGGTCTTAACAAACGAAATGCGATAAAGCCAGGCATTTTTTCAATTTCTCGTGAACGGCTTAAAAAACGTTGTTCAAAAAGAGGTCTTCCTTCGTCAGCAACGGGAATATTGTTAAAAACAAAGAAACCCTTTTGCTCAATTTGATTCACTGAATCGATTACTTCAAACTTACGAGGAGATGCAAACACTGTTTTCTTTTCTGTTTCGTGTAAAAGCACTGTACTTTCCGATCCATATAAAATAAACATGTTTTCCTTCTCGTATTTCTTCAAAACTGTCTCCATATAATCAGGTGTTCCAGAAGTTAAGTAAATATACATGTTAAAGCCCCCTAATTTCATTATCAAAATTTCCCTCATATTATTTCTATTAACATAAACCAAAATTCTTTACTTCAAACGCAAGCCAGCTGTATAAAACCGCAAAATTATACTTTTTTTTTCACCTATTCGGATAGAAACATTCATTCCACTTCAAATAAAGTTAACATTATTTATGCAAAACTCTTTTATCTTGTCAAAGAAAGTGACTATAAAATTGAACATAGAAGAACAAATTTATGACAATTGACCGAGAAAACTATACAATATTATAGTAAAAGTTTATATTGATAAACGGATAGCAATAGTAAAGTTTATTTAATTCGAATTTTTCTATGAAAAGAAAAAGTATTAAAAGTAATTTAAGCACTATTAACGAAAAACTTGAGGGGCAGGTACTAATTTAATGAGAGAGATTAACGATACATTACTGCGTGCTGCAAAGGGGGAAAGAACTGAGTATACGCCAGTATGGTATATGAGACAAGCAGGACGTTCGCAGCCAGAATATAGAGCACTTAAAGAGAAATACTCTTTAGAGGAAATTACTCTACAACCTGAATTATGTGCATACGTAACACGTTTACCTGTAGAAACGTATGATGTTGATGCTGCAATATTATATAAAGATATTGTAACACCACTACCAGGTATCGGTGTCGATGTTAAGATTAAAGCGGGTGTTGGCCCAGTTATTTCGAACCCGATTCGAACGATTCAAGATATTGAAAAATTAGGTGAGTTCAACCCGAAAGCGCATACACCTTATGTATATGAAACAATCAAATTATTAACTGAAGAACAATTGAATGTTCCTTTAATCGGCTTTGCTGGTGCGCCATTTACATTAGCAAGTTACATGATTGAAGGAGGCCCTTCAAGAAGTTATGCAAAAACAAAATCATTAATGGTTTCAGAACCAGTTGCTTGGTTTGCATTAATGGATAAACTAGCGGATATGATTATTGCGGATATTGCTGCACAAGTTGAAGCAGGTGCAAAAGCAATCCAAATCTTTGACTCTTGGGTAGGTGCACTAAGTGTTGACGATTACCGAATCTTTATTAAACCAGTGATGACAAGAATTTTTGCTGAACTACAAAAAGAAAATGTTCCATTAATCCTATTCGGAGTAGGGGCAAGTCATTTAGTTAATGAATGGAATGATCTTGATGTGGACGTAGTAGGTTTGGATTGGCGTTTACCTATTCGTAAAGCACGTGAACGCGGTGTAACGAAAGCAGTTCAAGGAAATCTTGATCCTACACTACTACTAGCAAATTGGTCAGTAATCGAACAACGTACAAAAGATATTATCGATCAAGGCTTAGAAGTACCAGGACACATCTTTAACCTAGGTCATGGTGTATTCCCAGAAGTGGACCCAGCAGTCTTAAAACGATTAACAACATTTATACATGATTATAGTAGAGAAAGAATTGCACAATTAGGTCAATAAAATATAGAGGTGAACACATGAAACCGGTACGTGGATTATTAGTAATGGCATACGGAACGCCATACAAAGAAGAAGATATTGAAAGATATTACACACACATTCGTCATGGACGTAAGCCATCTGAAGAACATCTAGAAGATTTAAAAGAGCGTTATAAAGCAATTGGCGGTATTTCACCTCTTGCGAAAATGACTCAAAAACAAGCTGAAACATTACGTGACCGTCTAAATGAAGTACAAGATGAAGTAGAATATAAATTATTCATCGGTTTAAAACATATTGAACCATTTATCGAAGATGCAGTAGAAGCAATGGTGAATGAAGGAATTGAAGAGGCAGTTTCAATCGTTCTTGCACCACACTTCTCAACGTTCTCAATTAAAACTTACAACGGTCGTGCACAAGAAACAATCGATAAATTAGGTAGCTCTCTAAAACTTACATCAGTAGAAGCTTGGTACGATGAGCCTAAATTCATTGAGTATTGGAAACAAGCAGTGAATGCGGCGTTTGCTGAAATGGATGAAGAAGAACTTGAAAAAGCTTGCTTAATCGTTTCGAACCATTCACTACCAGAGAAAATTAAATTAGCTGGTGATCCATATGAAGAACAGTTAATCGAAACAGCCCGTTTAATCCAAGAAGCAACTGGTGTGAAAAATGTAGAAGTAGGTTGGCAATCAGCAGGTCAAACGCCAGAACCTTGGTTAGGACCAGATGTTCAAGATTTAACTCGTGAGCTATATGAACAAAAAGGATTCCGTTCATTTGTATATATTCCAGTTGGATTTGTAACAGAGCATTTAGAAGTTTTATATGATAATGATATTGAATGTAAAGTGGTATGTGAAGAATTAGGTGCGAATTACCGCCGTCCTCCAATGCCAAATACTCACCCATTGTTCATTGATGCAATGGTGGATGCGATTAATAAAAAGTTAGCGAACTAATACGGGAAGCGTGATGAGGGTGACTTTAGGTAGAAAGAAAGTTGCTGTGATAGGCGGTGGAATTACTGGCTTAACGGCAGCATACTACATGCAAAGATTGGCAAACGAACATAATTTGCCATTAGACATTATTTTAATCGAGTCTACTTTGCGTTTAGGTGGAAAAATTCATACTTTAAGAAAAGATGGTTTCATTATAGAAAGAGGACCAGAATCTTTTCTCGACTATTCCAATGATGTGCGCAATTTAGCTCGTGATTTAGGAATAGAAGATCAATTGGTACGTAACAATGATGGAAAAACTTACGTAGCAGTTGGCAATGGGTTATATCCAATTCCAACAAACTTTATACTTGGTGGACCACTTGGAGTCTCTACCTTCCTCACATCCGGTCTAATTTCAATTTCTGGCAAACTTCGTGCTGCTGGTGACTTAGTATTACCGAAAAGTGATTCAGCGGATGAACCAATCGGGGATTTCTTCCGTAGACGGTTTGGTAAAGAAGTGGTAGAAAACCTTGTGGAACCATTACTTGCTGGAACATTTGCAGGTGATATTGATCATTTAAGTATACAAGCGATGTTTCCTCATTTTCATGAACTGGAAAAACGACATCGCAGTCTTATTCTAGGAATGGGAAAATCAGATTCATCATTTGGAAGAAAAATTGATTCGTATCAAACATTCCAAAATGGTCTTGAAACTTTAATCGAAACAATTGAATCAAAGCTTGAAACAAAGAATGTGTTCAAAGGTGTTAAAGTTGAAAAAATAGAAAAAGAACAAGACCAGCTAAAAATCACCTTAAATAATATTTCACCTATTAAGTGTGATGCTGTCATTCTTACAACACCATTTAATACAGTGAAAGAAATCGTAAGTGATGTTAATTTACTAAATGAATTGCCTAATATGAAATACGCAACAATTGCAACTGTTACAATGGCTTTTAAGCAAGATCAAAAACAGATGGATAAAAAAGATGCAATGACATTTTACGTATCCAGAAATAGTGATTATGCAATAACTACATGTACTTGGTGTAATCATAAATGGAGTAATGTAGTACCTGAAGGGTATGATTTATTCCGAGCATATATCGGTCGTGTAGGGGATGAAGCGATCGTTGAGTTATCTGATACAGCGATTGAAAAAACGGTATTGGACGATTTGAGAAAATCAATCGGATTAACAGGTACACCAGAATTTACAGTTGTATCTCGTTGGAAAGAGTCCATGCCGCAATATGAGGTTGGTCACGAAACTCGTATGGAAACGTTGAAAAATAAGTTACATGAACAATATCCGAACATTTCTCTTGTAGGAAGCTCATACGAAGGGATTAGTATACCGGACTGTGTAGCACAAGGTAGAAAATCAGCGGAAGAAATGTTAGAGAATATATTTAAAAATCAAGTACAACCAAACTAAACATAATAAATTGAGGCGCTTCAAGATTCTTTGAAGCGCTTCATTTTGTATTAATGTTGTCGATTTTATTTCATTCAAACTTCACAAATAAGATGTATTATTTTTGTAAAGAGGTGATGGTGAAAATTGAAGAGAGTTTTAACTTACGTGCTAATATTTTGTTTGATTTTTTTAGTAGGGTGTTCTGAGAAGAGTTTACCGCCTATCAATCATAACCAATCATTTATAGCATCTATGAACATTTTAGAACCATCCATGACTTTTTATGATCAAACTGGTGAGGAAATTGCCCAATGGAAATTTGACAAAGCATATACAGGTGCTTTACTAATCCCAAATGATCGGGTTTTATTTTATGGGCATCAATTAACCGAAGCGGATATTTATGAACTTTCTTCTGGTAAGCATATTAAATCAATCGAAACCGGTGTAGGAGCAACAAACGCTTATTTTGATCAAGAACAAAAGCAATTCTTTATTACCAATAGTGAGACAAACTCAGTTTCTAGTTTTGACGATACCGGTACGAAACTAGGAGAATGTCAACTTGGTGACTATCCAATGTCCATGACTTCTTACAATGGTTTGTTATATATCATCAATTACAAAGATACTTCTTTATCAGTAGTAGATATAGATACAATGCACCTTCATGATGAATGGACAATTGAGGGCTCTTCGAATGGAATTTTAATCGTACCTGAAACAAATTCCGTGTGGATCGGGGGGCATGGTGAGGGCAATAAACCAAACCAAACGGTAGATGTATTCGATTTGAATAGTGGGAAATTGAAAGATCATATCGACGTATCCATTATGCCAGTTGGATTTTCAAGAAATGAAGATGAGGTCTACATCATAAACCACGGTGCGAATGAATTATACGCAACAAGTATAGAGGGAGAAACGTTGTGGTATAAAGAAATCGGCGCAAATCCATTTGCTGTTGCAACATTCCAGGATTTCGTTGTTGTAGCAGGTTACGATGATCATAAACTGTATTTCCTCAAAGACGATGAAATTATGAAAACAATTGATACAGGTAGCGGACCTTTTCAATTATTAGTAAGGGAGGTTTAATCATGACTACGGTTTTAATTGTTGATGATGAACAAGATATGCGTAATTTGATTGATGTCATGCTTTCCAAGTCTGGTATGAAAACAATCTCTGTAGAAAGTGGAATAGACGCATACTATGAAATTTCGAAAGGTGGCATTGACATTGTTTTATTGGATGTCATGATGGCTGGTGAAGATGGATTTACCGTATGTGAAAATATCCGGAACGTATCTCCCGTCCCTATTATCTTTTTAACAGCAAGAGATGCGAATGAAGATAAAGTAAGAGGGTTAACGATTGGTGGGGACGATTATATCGTAAAACCTTTTACGATTAGTGAACTAGTTGCTAGAATCCAGGCAGTTTTAAGAAGAACCTCTAACGTAGTGGATACAAAGGAACAGATATTACCTTACATAGAATGTGGGTCTGTAAAAATCGATGAAATCGCAAGAAAAGTTTATGTTAATAGTATGCCAGTTCCATTAACGTTGAAGGAATTTGAGCTATTACACTTATTTATGAAAAATCCCGATATTGTCTATACAAGAGAACAACTACTTGAAAACCTTTGGGGAATGGACTATGCAGGTGGGACAAGGACGGTAGACACCCATATAAAAACACTACGGCTAAAACTTGCAAAAGAATCACCGGAAGCAAGCGAACATATCCAAACAGTGTGGGGCGTTGGATACCGCTTTGAGAGATATCAATGAAGAAGTTATCTATTAAAATATGGTCACTCATCACTTTGTTTTTATTGATTACTGTAATTTTCATGGGGTTCTTTACTAATTTTTTATATGATCAGTTATATGTAAAAGATTCAGAGGAATCTATGATTGAAGTTGGTGAGCGGCTTCAGTCGAATTACAAAGGTGGCAAAGTAACAGACGAATTCGTTGAAAAAGTAGAGGATGTCAATAGGTACTCTATTTTCAATATATTTGCCGTTCGAAATCCAAAGGAACTAAGTGCTTGTGTCCCATTTGAAATTGATTATGATACATTAATTGGCCCAGAAGAGAGAAGTGACTTGTTAAAAGGTGAATCCGTTACGAAGATAGGATATGAAAAACGATTTGATCGGGAAGTAATCTCAGTTATTCTGCCACTGACAGATCAAAATCGTTTAGAAGGTATTATTTATATTTATTTCCCTCTTGAACGAATAACAGAGCTAGCAAACAAAGAAATGCTTATATTAATTGGAAGTATCGTATTGTTCTCGCTCATCATTGCATTTTTTGTCCATAAAGGGTTGCGACATATTATGCGACCATTAAACGAACTTCAGCTTGCGGTAGAAAAAATGTCTGATGGTAATTACGGAACGAGGGTAGAAGTTAAGTCAGAGGATGAAATAGGGAAACTTTCGAAAGCCTTTAATGAAATGGCAGCAGCCATCCAAAGAGAAGATAAAGACAAAAAAACGTTTTTAGCAACAGTCTCCCATGAACTTCGAACACCGATTAGTTATGTAAAAGGGTATAGCGAAGCCATCCAACATGATTTAATTGTCGGGAAAGAAAAAGAAGAAGCAATTCAACTAATACACCGTGAAGCAAATCGAATGGAACGACTTACAAATGAACTTCTACAATTAGCTCGAACGAGTAAAGAAACCGAGAAAATTGATATGTACCCGGTTGTGTTATCAGAGACCATTCGTGAAAGTGTTAATCTACTAAAAAATCAAGCGAAACAAAAAGAATTACAGATTGCTGTTGATGTGGATGAAGGGCTTATTGTGCAAGGTAATGATGAAAAGTTAATGCAGATTATGATCAATGTCATTGAAAATGCAATAAGATATTCACTTGAAAAAACAACCATTCGTGTACTAATACAGCAAATAGAAGGAAATGCTATGATTCAGGTAATCGACCACGGAATGGGTATTCCAGAAAGTGATTTACCACATATAACAGAGCCATTTTATCGGGTCAATAAAGCTAGAACCCGTGCAGATGGAGGAAGTGGTCTTGGCTTATCCATAGTAAAAGATATAGTGAAACAGCATGATGGAACATTAACGATTGATAGTGAGATTGGAAAAGGAACAACAGTAACTATAACAATACCTTTACTGGAGGAATAAAAATGAAAAAGTGGTTATTTAGTTTTGTGGCAGTACCATTTGTGCTTGTAGGATGTTCTTCAGGAGAGCAGACAGATCAAGCTGACTTAAATAATAGTGAAATCGATGTAGCTGCATTAGAAGTTAAAGTAGATATATTAACTCCTGAAAAAGTCGCTCTAAATGAAACAGTTGAATTAGCTGCTCATGTTCATCAAAATAATAAAAATTTAGACGATGCAACGGTGAAATTTGAAGTTTGGGAATCTGGCTATCGTGATGAGGGCCAAATGATTGAAGGAAAACTAGATGCGGATGGTGTTTATAAAGCAGAAACAACATTTGATCATGATGGGGTATATTTCATGTATGCTCACACAACAGCATCCAATGGTATGCATGTAATGCCGAAACAACAATTGGTAGTAGGTAATCCTGATATGAGTCGAGTGAAAGAAGATGATAGTGACGGCTCCATGATGGATATGGGAGAACATGGTGAACAGGACTCCACTGATACAGAACAACACGATCAAGATTCATCCGAAGATAGTACAGATCATAGTGGTCATTAATAAAACGAAAAAACCTCAAAGCTTGAGCGAGCTTTGAGGTTTTTTCATTATGGGGTAATTATGACAGTTTCTGAGTTTGTAAGCGATTTACTCATAGCTTCATATTTTGTTTAGTTCTGTGTGTAAGCGGTTGTTGAACTAAATTTATCTATTAAAGGGAGTCACATTTTTCGCAAGTGTTATCGTAGCATTCACATTGCTCTTCAATTTTATCTCCACATTGAACACATACTTTGTCAGGTAAGTTTTTGAAAAACTCCACAACATTTTCTAACATTTGAAATGTACCCCCTTTCGGTTATCTGTTATAACATAACTTCTTATTGATTTTCATTGTATTATAACAGATGGAATTCGTCAATATGAAAAATAGAAAATTAGAAAAATTTATTTTTGAGATTTTTTAAGGGATTTTGTAACAAATTTTTTTTAAAGAATCTAAAGGAGGAAGGATTGATCCGAACACCATTCTTTCGATGGGACAGCTATAGAAATTTTGGGAGTTCTCGTTGTACTTTTACGTTTGGAAAGAAACGAAAGAACGTATACAATAAAGGTGGTGTATACATTTACATAAATTGAATGAAATAACGAAAAAGGGGGGCATGAAAGTATGGAAAACCATCGTATTTTCATTGTTGAAGATGATCTTAAAATTGCAACGTTACTCGCTGATAAATTAAGAAAATATCAATACCAAGTAGAAGTCGTTGAAAACTTTGAGGAAATTGTCGAGGAGTGCTTAAATTTTGCCCCTCATATTATCCTATTAGATATTAATTTACCGACTTATGATGGGTATTACTGGTGCCG
Source organism: Ureibacillus sp. MALMAid1270 (assembly GCF_049202975.1). NCBI lineage: Bacteria > Bacillati > Bacillota > Bacilli > Caryophanales > Caryophanaceae > Ureibacillus > Ureibacillus sp. MALMAid1270. The sequence continues at coordinate 19,208 of NZ_JBMIRP010000065.1, forward strand.
TCAATTAAGACAACATACAACCTGTCCAATTATCTTCATATCTGCAAGATCTGGAGAAATGGACCAAATTTTTGCATTAGAAAATGGTGGCGATGATTTCATCACAAAGCCATTCAACTATGAAATTGTACTAGCGAAAATTAAAAGTCATTTAAGAAGAACATATGGGGAGTATTCGGCACGCCAAGAAGAACGCACGATCAAGTTAGGGCAACTTACGCTTTATCTTGAACGAATGGAGCTAAACATAAAACAAGTTGATATCCCTCTTCAGAAAAAAGAGTGTATTATTTTGGAACTGTTAATGAGTCAATCACCTAAAGTTGTTACACGGGAGCATTTATTAGAAGAGTTATGGGATGACCAAGCTTTCGTCGATGAAAATACGTTGAACGTGAATATGACACGTGTACGTAAAAAGTTAGCAGAATATGATGTGACATCTGTTATAGAAACAGTTCGAGGTGCTGGTTATCGCTTTGTTCTTAGCCCGGAGGAAATGTAATGGGATTACGATTATTTATAAGGGAACATTTATCATTTATCATTTTTGAATTAATAGTTGTGTTCTTTATTTTTTCGTTATATTGGTTAGATGGATTTAGGAATATGAATACAGCTGTCTATTCCATCATCATAAGCATCATTTTATTAGTATCATTTCTTTCCGTTCGTTATTATATGCGTAAAAATTACTTAAATAAAATCACTCAAATGCCAAATGTGATGGAAGATGCACTACAAAAAAATGCAAAAACGGCTGAATACATTCAAACGGAACAATACATGCATGAACTGTATCATGTTTATCAAATGGAAGTACAGGAGTTATATGCCAATCAAAAACGACAAGATAAATTTCTTAACCAATGGATTCATCAGATGAAAACACCGATTTCTGTATTAGAACTACTTATTCAAAATGAAGGTCCTCTTGATAAGAAGAATGTGCAAGAGGAAGTAGATCGGCTAAGAAGAGGTTTAGAAATGGTTCTTGTTAATGCAAGAATTGAACGATTTGAAGAGGATATGCAAGTTGAAAGAGTTGGATTAAAAGCAATCGTAACCGAAACAATTAACGAACATAAACGTTTATTTATTACAAATCAGGTCTTTCCGGTCATTCAAATTGACGATTCTTTAACTGTTGCAAGTGATTCGAAATGGCTTAAATTTGTAATCAGTCAATTTATAACGAATGCCGTAAAATACACATTTGAACCGAATAAAAAAATCGTTATTTCTACAGAAGTAACAGATGGGACAGTACACTTACATATTCAAGATGAAGGGATTGGAATTCCAAAGTCAGATTTAACTCGTGTAACAAAAGCATTCTTTACTGGTGAAAATGGCCGTAAAACAGGAGAATCGACAGGGATGGGTTTATATTTAGCCAATGAAATCTGTTTAAAACTAGGACATAAATTAACCATTGAATCGGAAGTAAACAAGGGTACTACTGTCACTTTAACTTTTTAAGAGAAGCAAAACAATGACAAGAAGAGGGAGCCTTATATGCCAATTTTGAAAATTCAAGATGTCACAAAAGTATATGAAGGAAAAGTAACGCACCGAGCGATCAATCAGCTTAGCTTTGATGTGATGAAAGGTGAATTTCTAGCTGTCATGGGCCCTTCTGGGAGTGGTAAAACAACCTTATTAAATTTGATTTCTACAATTGATAAGCCAACGACAGGTGAAATTATTGTCAATGAAATTAGACCATCCAAATTAAATAAGCATGAATTGGCACTATTCCGAAGAAGAGAATTAGGCTTTGTCTTTCAAGATTTCAACTTGTTACCTATGTTAACTGTTGAGGAAAACATTGTCCTTCCACTTACATTAGACGGAAAACCAGTGTCATTGATGGAAGAACGTGTTCGCGAACTAGCTGAAAAATTAGATCTAACTTCATTTTTACAAAAGAAACCAAACGAAATCTCTGGAGGACAAGCTCAACGAACAGCCATTGCCAGAGCTTTAATCCATGAACCGACCTTGATTTTAGCAGATGAGCCTACAGGGAATTTGGACTCAAACAACTCCCGAGAAGTATTAGAGTTATTAAGTACGATCAATAAAGAAAAAAATGCAACGATTGTGATGGTAACCCATGATCCAATTGCAGCAAGCTACTGTGACCGCGTGTTATTTATTAAAGATGGAGAGTTTTTTAATGAAATTTATCGTGATGATCGTAGACAAACTTTCTTCCAAAGAATCTTAAATGTTCTTAGCTTACTAGGAGGGGGAAATGTAGGTGACCTTTCATCAATTCGCTTACCATAACGTCCTACGAAATGTTCGAATTTATGCTGCCTTTTTCTTAGCAAGTCTTTTTTCGGTTTTTGTATTTTTTATTTACTCCATGCTGATGTTTCATCCGGAGATTGAAAATGGTTTTTTAGGGAATGTCTCCATTGTCGGCATGATTATTGCTGAAATAATTTTAGTTTTGTTTTCATGGTTTTTTATTTTTTATTCCGTGAAGGCATTCTTAGAAGCTAGGTCAAAGGAATTTGCGATATTACTTCACTTAGGGATGGAAAGAAAACAGTTAAGCAAGCTAATTTTTTTAGAAACTTTATTACTTGGTACAGTTTCCATTGTAGTAGGTATTTTATTTGGTTATGCATTTTCCCGTTTTTTCTTTATGATCGTTCGGGAAATTTTAATTCTTGAAGAATTACCTCTTTATTTTTCTTGGGAACCATTCTTATTAACCATTACGGTTTATTTAAGTGCGTTTATCTTAATTTCGATTTTAAGCGTTTATGTGACACCCGAGAAAAATTTAATAGATCTTTTTAAAGGATATTCAGAGGTAAATGGAAACCACCAGTATTCTATTCCAAGGGCTATAATCGGAATGGTTTGTATCGTTATCGGCTATATTTTAGCTTTGCTTACCTCTCGAATGACAATGTATAGCTTTGGTATTGCGATCATTATTTTAATTACTATTGGTACGTATTTGTTTTTCTCAGATACGACTCATTTCATATTGGACCGAATAAGAAGTAAAAAGCATTTGTACTGGAAAAAGTATCGAATGTTGTCCGTCGCTGAACAATCGATGATTATGAAAAGTAATTCAAAGATGTTTTTTGTCGTGACAATGGTGACAGCACTTGCCTTTTTATGTGTTGGATTACTTGCAACTCTTTCATCTTACACATCCCAGTACGATAAGATGAACCCACTTGGACTAATTTATAAAGGGCATACAGATAATCCTTATGAATATAGTCATATTACTTCCATTATGAGGGAGTTGGAGGAAAAAGGTCTTTCCTATCACATGGCAAGTCTTGATGTAAGAAAACAAACATCCTCCTATACCCGTTATGAAGTAGAAGTGTTCAGTGAATCGGATATAAATAATTTACTTTTTTCATATGGCTATCCATTTGTCCGACTAGAGCAAGGAGAAGGGATGTTTATACCTTATTCTGAAGAGTCAATTAATCAATTAAACGACATAAACGTAGAGACAGTGTTGATTGAAAATAATGTGAACATAACAATCGACAAAGTGTATCCAAAGGTAATCTTTCCTAGTTCCATTATTAGTTTAAACTCGATCATTGTTAGTGATGAAGATTTTAGATTGTTAAAAAATCCCTATCACGGTGCCTCTTCTAATGAGGAGCCAGGTTATCATTTGTTCGCTTTTGATATACCACAATGGATTGAAACGAAGGATGTCGGACTTTCAATCGCATATCGAGTTTCTCAGGAATATTTAAAGGAAGAATATCGATTGCCCTTTTATTTTGAGAACGCTGGTTTAAATTTCTCGTTTCTCTTATCTACTTATTCACTATTTACACTAGTAGGACTTTTAGTAGCAGCTGTCTTTCTGTTAGCAGCAGGAAGCTTTATTTATTTTAAATTGCATACAAGTCTTGAATTAGAGAAGAAGAAATTTGATGTGTTGAAAAGAATGGGGTTAACGGACCAGGAATTGAAAAGATTAATCAATGCTTATTTAGTTCCACAGTTTTTTATTCCATTAGGGGTTGCATTACTTCATAGTCTCTTTGCTTTTGTAGCGCTACAAAATTTATTGAAACATATTGCCAATATCTCAATTGTAAAAGAATTGGTGTTAGCATTCGTATTTTTAGTCATCATTGAAGTGATTTATTTTTACTTAATTAGATGGCGTTATATTACACATGTTAGAGATTCGTAATTTTGAAAGGGAGATTTGACTGTTGAATTTAGTAGATCATGTTAGGCAATACGCGATAGACAATCCAGAAAAAACTGCCTATCACTTTCTGGGGCAAGACACTACCTATATAGAATTTGAGCGGAAAGTTGGAAATTTAAGCTACGCGCTAAAGGAAATTGGTATTGGGAAAGGTGACCAAGTAGCGTTTTTACTAGGGAATTCACCGGAGTTTTTACTTTCTTTATATGCCTGTATGAGAATTGGAGCAACTGCTGTACCAGTAAATCCAATTTATCAGTTAGATGAAATTGCCTACATTTTTAATAATGGGGATGTTCAAGCTGTCATTACACTGGGTACACTCCTCCCTATGTTAGATGATGGGAAGGATTTATTTCCAAAAGTAGATAAGTATATTGTTTGTGAAACGAAGAATGGAGATCAGTCGGTGTCATCTGAGCTACGGGGTAAGCTGTATAAGTTTTCAGAGTTACTTAAAGCAGCTGGTGAATTAGCACCGGTTGATATCAATGAAGAAGACACAGCGATTATTTTATATACTTCCGGCACAACGGGTTATCCGAAAGGTGCTGAACTATCTCACAGCAATCTTTATGCGAATGCGCGGGATGTTTCGCATTTTATGGGGTATAAAGCGGAAGATCGTGTCATTGCAACACTTCCTTTATTTCACGTGTTTGCCTTAACAGTTGTTGCGAATGCTCCTTTGTTCGTGGGAGGGACAGTATTAATCGCACCACGTTTTAGTCCAGGAGAGATATTCCAGTTGGCGAGAACGCAGAAAGCAAGTGTTTTTGCTGGTGTACCAACAATGTACAACTTTATGTATCAATATGCAGAAGGCACTGCTGAAGATTTTGCAACAGTAAGGTTAGCTATATCTGGTGGGGCACCGCTGCCAGCTCAAGTACTACATAATTTTGAAGGCAAGTTTCATGTACCGATATCAGAAGGATATGGGTTATCAGAAGCTTCACCTGTAACTTGCTTTAACCCTCAAGATCGAGTTCGAAAAGTAGGTTCAATCGGTACTTCGATTACAAATGTTGAAAATAAAATCGTCGATGACAACGGAAATGAATTACCTCCAAATGAAGTAGGAGAGTTAATCGTACGTGGGCCAAATGTGATGAAAGGGTACTACAAAAATGTTGGGGAAACCGTGAAAGCCATTCGTGATGGCTGGTTATACACTGGGGACTTAGCGAAGATGGATGAGGAAGGTTACTTCTATATTGTCGATCGTAAAAAAGATATGATCATTGTCGGAGGCTATAAAGTGTATCCACGCGAGGTTGAGGAAGTATTATATCAGCATGAAGCTATCCTTGAAGCGGCAGTTGTAGGTATTCCTGATGAAAACTTCGGTGAAGCCGTTTGTGCATACGTTGTTCTAAGAGATTCGGTTACGACCGAAGATGAATTAAAGGAATTTTGCTCACATCACCTAGCAAAATATAAAGTGCCAACTGAAGTAAGAATCGTGAGTAGCTTACCGAAGAATTCGACGGGGAAAATATTGCGCAGGAATTTGAAGAACGTGTAAGTTGGAGTCGGTTGTGGAGATTGTGTGTTGTTGTGGGGGCAGTATTTAGACAGGTTTTTGTGGGTTTTTGGAGATCGTTCTGAATGAGGGTAGTATTTAGACAAGTTTGATTAGATTTTCGGAAATCTGTCTAAATGCGGGCGTTATTTAGACAACTTTGATAGAATTTTAGGAATTCTGTCTAAATGCGGGCGTTATTTTGACAACTTTGATTGAATTTTAGGAATTCTGTCAAAATGCGGGCTTCATTTAGACAACTTTGGTAGGATTTTAGGAATTCTGTCAAAAAGTGGCCGTTATTTTGACAACTTTGATTGAATTTTAGGAATTCTGTCTAAATACAGGCGTTATTTAGACAACTCCGAATGCATTCACTGAATTCTGTCTAAATAGGGGCTTCATTTAGACAATTTCAAATGGATTCCCGGATTTCTGTCTAAATACAGGCTTCATTTAGACAACTATGAATGCATTCACGCAATTCTGTCTAAATACAGGCGTTATTTTGACAACTCTGAATGCATTCACTGAATTCTGTCTAAATAGGGGCTTTATTTAGACAACTTCAAATGGATTCCCGGATTTCTGTCTAAATTGGAGCTTAATTTTGACAACTCCGAATAGATTAAATGGAATTCTGTCTAAATAGGGGCTTCATTTAGACAACTTTGAATGCATTCACGCAATTCTGTCTAAATACAGGCGTTATTTTGACAACTCCGAATAGATTAAATGGAATTCTGTCTAAATAGGGGCCTCATTTAGACAATTTCAAATGGATTCCCGGATTTCTGTCTAAATACAGGCTTCATTTAGACAACTTTGAATGCATTCACGCAATTCTGTCTAAATACAGGCGTTATTTTGACAACTCCGAATGCATTCACTGAATTCTGTCTAAATAGGGGCCTCTTTTAGACAACTTCAAATGGAATCTAGGAATTCTGTCTAAATAGGGGCGTTATTTTGACAACTCCGAATGCATCCCCGAAATTCTGTCTAAATACAGGCGTTATTTAGACAACTCCGAATGCATCCCCAAAATTCTGTCTAAATAGAAACAATCTTGACAACTCCCACTTGATTCTCCGAATTCTGTCTAGATCATCCCTGCCAAAGTATCACCAAAGGGCTTTCTTACTGTTTTTATATTTTTTAGTAAAAATCATCATAATAGAATGATAAAATGAAAGTATTAACTTTCAAAGGTGGAATGGTAAATGAAAAGATTGTTAGGCCCTGAAGACTTATTTAAATTGAAGTCAGTATCAAACCCTCAAATCTCTCCAAATGGAGAAGAGGCTGTATTTATTCGAACAGAGATAGATGAAAAAGACAATAAATATTATGCACATTTATATCATTTACAGCTTTCAACGGGTGCCGTTGCTCAATGGACATTTGGAAAAGAGCGTATATCATCTCCGAAATGGTCTCCTGATGGCAAGCAATTAGCATTTCTCTCAAATCGTGAAGAAAAGAATCAATTATATATCATAAGTACAATCGGTGGAGAAGCAAAAAAAGTTACTTCATTGGATTCTGGAGTAAGCTCATTTTTATGGGATCCATCGGGGGATAAAATCTGGTTATCTAGTAAAATTAAAAGTGGTAAAAACTTTACAGATAAAACTGAGAAAGAAGAGAAGCCACTTCCTAAACCGTATGTTGTAGATGGAATGAAATACAAAATGGACGGGCTAGATGGTGCTGGGTTAGTTCAACAAGACTCATACTCACAAATAGCAGTTCTAAATCTTAAAGATGAATCATTTGAACAATTCACATCTGGCAATTATCAACATTCACTTCAAGCAATTTCACCAGATGGTAAAAAAATTATCGTAGGTGTGAATCGTGCTGAGAATTTAGATTTTGAGTTTAAAGCTCCTATATTATTAATTGACTTAGAAACAAAAGAAGAGACAATTGTAGTAGATCAAAATGGCTATTATGGAGGCGCAACATTCTCTTATGATGGTAGATTCATAGCCTATGCGGGAAGCGATCATACATTTAAAAATGCGACGCATGCAAATGTTCATGTCTATGATATTGAAGCGCAAACAACTGTTACAATAACGGAAAGTATAGATAGTCCTGTTGGGGATTATGCAGGTGGTGATACTCAACAAGGAGTTTCAGCACCAGCTGTTCAATGGACGGAAGCAAATGAACTATATTTCCAACTTTCGACGATGGGTGATGTTCGACTTTACTACGCAACATTAGAAGGTGCTGTCTACCCAGCTTCTCCTGAAGGGGAGCATATTTTTGATTATGCTGTTGCAAAAGATGGGAAGTTTGCTTTAATCGCTGTTTCGAATCCAGTATTCCCTGGTGAATTATTCTATTATGAAATAACAACTGGAGAAAGAAAGCAATTAACCCATTTCAATGACCAATTCATCCAAGAAGTAGAACTTGTTCAACCAACTGAAATATCTTATCTTGTTTCAGATGGGACTACGGTTTATGGTTGGTTAATGAAGCCAACAGGGTATGAAGAAGGGAAGAAATACCCATTAATTCTGGAGATTCATGGTGGTCCACATACGATGTATGCAAATACATTCTTCCATGAATTGCAATTGCTTGCTGCCAAAGGATACGGCGTTTTATATGTAAACCCACGTGGTAGTCATAGTTATAGTCAAACATTTGTGGATGCTGTGCGCGGTGATTATGGCGGTGGCGATTACACAGATATTATGGCTGGTGTTGACTATGTTATTAGTCAAAACGAATGGATCGATACTGATCGATTAGGTGTAACTGGTGGTAGTTACGGTGGATTTATGACAAATTGGATCGTCGGCCATACAAATCGCTTCAAAGCTGCTGTTACACAACGTAGTATTTCGAATTGGATTAGCTTCTTTGGCGTTTCTGATATCGGTTATTACTTTACAGATTGGCAAATTGGTAGTGATATGTTAGACCCTGAAAAACTGTGGCATCATTCACCATTGAAATATGCGAAAAATATTGAAACACCACTTTTAATATTACACAGTGAAAAGGATTTCCGTTGTCCAATTGAACAAGCCGAACAGTTATATATCACATTAAAATCGATGCATAAAGAAGTAGGTTTTGTCCGTTTCCCAGACAATAACCATAATTTATCTCGTACGGGTACACCAAATTTACGTATTGAGCGATTAAATCAAATCGTTCAATGGTTTGAAAAATATATTTAGAAATTACTAGATTTTATAGGATTGATCAAAAAATCTAGTAAAATAATTCTTTATGGATGGGTTCCATAGGAAAATACGAAAGTGAGTTTAGTTATGTCTTTTATTCAAGGGTTAATCGACTTCATTTTACATATTGACGAGCATCTTGTTGAAATAATTCAACAATTTGGTGGTTGGGCTTATGGAATTATCTTTTCCATCGTCTTTGTAGAAACTGGAGTCGTTATTATGCCATTCTTACCAGGAGATTCGTTATTATTTGCAAGTGGAGCCTTGTCAGCATTAGGTGCATTTAGTTTACCTGTATTGATTGTTGGCTTTTCAGCAGCAGCGATTATTGGTGATACAGTTAACTATCATATCGGAAATAAAGTAGGGTTAGCGATTAAACCAAATTCTCTTATTGGCCGATTTATTAGTGAAGAGCGCATGATTGCTGCTCAAAAGTTTTTCAATAAACATGGTGGAAAAACGATTGTTATTGCACGTTTCATGCCATTTATCAGAACATTTGTCCCATTTGTAGCTGGGGCAAGTCGAATGAATTATAAGTATTTCCTCGTTTATAACGTAATCGGTGGTGTACTATGGGTACTACTTTGTACATTAGCGGGGTATTTCTTCGGAAACATTCCAATTATTAAAGAAAATTTCTCTGTTGTTATTTTATTAATTATTTTTGTCTCTGTATTGCCTGCAATTTTCGGTGCATTGAAATCGAGAAAACGTTAAAATATTGGAGATTTAAAGAAAGAGGTTGCTAATATGACAAAAATGAACGTAGAAAGTTTTAACCTAGATCATACAAAAGTGGCTGCACCTTATGTTCGACTTGCAGGTGTGAAAGAAGGCGCGAATGGAGATGTTATTCGCAAATATGATATTCGCTTTAAACAACCAAATAAAGCATATATGGAAATGCCTGCACTTCACTCAATCGAACACTTAATGGCAGAAAACATTCGTAACCATACAGACCAAGTTGTAGATTTAAGTCCAATGGGTTGCCAAACAGGGTTTTATTTAACAATGATTAATCATGATGATTATGAAGATGTGTTGGCAATTTTAGAAAAAACATTACAAGATGTGTTGAATGCAACTGAAGTACCAGCTTGTAATGAAGTACAATGTGGTTGGGCTGCAAATCACAGCTTAGAAGGTGCACAAGAGCTTGCAAAAGAAATGCTAGCTAAACGTGACGAATGGGCAATTGTTTTTTCGTGAAAAACTATAATAAATAAAATGAAGGACACTTCGGGCGAAACCACTGAAGTGTCCTTTTTTTTATTTGGTGAAGTTTATTACGATTTATTGCCCCTTAAACACTGGCTTTCGTTTTTCTGAAAATGCATTTAATGCTTCAATTCGATCCTCTGTATGTAGTGTTAACTCGTATGCTTTTCTCTCAACTTGTAATCCAGTTTGTAGATCGACATTGCCTGCTTGCTTAACAGCAAATTTCGCCTGTTGGATAGCAATAGGGGCATTTCGAGTAATTGATTGAACAAATTCTTCCACAGTATTTTGTAATTCACCTGCGCTACAAACTTTTGTCATGATTCCATATTCTAATGCCTCTATAGCTGATATGTGCCTAGCAGTTAAAATAAGTTCTAATGCTTTCGCCTGTCCGATTAGTTTCGTTAACCTTTGTGTTCCACCTGCACCAGGAATAATTCCTAAACTTGTTTCGGTTAACCCCATTTTTGCGTGATCCGATGCGATTCGAAAATCACATGCCAGTGCAAGCTCAAGCCCACCACCAAATGCATATCCATTTAATATACAAATCGTTGGTTGAGGTAATTGTTCAATCATATTAAAGACTTGGCCAATTTTCGTTAAGTTTCTTTTGACCATAGAATCAGGTAAATGTTTTCTCTCTTTTAAATCAGCTCCAACTGAAAAAGCTTTATCACCTGCGCCTGTAATGACTACAGCTCGAACATCATGATGAATTAATATTGACTCGAGTGCAATTTCAAGCTCAACAAGAAGCTCATAGTTCAGTGCATTTAATACTTCAGGTCGATTTAATGTAATGGTAGCTACATGATCTTTTAATTCATAAACAACAGTTCCCAATTGCTGATACACCCCTTTTTTCCATCGTATGCTGATGAAGATGAGATATGTTTAGGTGTGTACTGAATTTTGAAAATCGGTTAATAATATTATTTCCATAAAAACATTTCTTCATGAATAAATCCAATACATTGTGAAGAAAATAAGATAACGAAATATGTTGCTACACCATTTTGTAATATTGTTTTCCTTAAGTTTTGCACTATTGTTAAAAGTATTTGAATACTTTTTGACAGAATCCTTAAAGATTTGTGAAATGATGGAAAACGGTTACATATGAGAGAAAAATTCTTTTATAATGGTTTAGTAGTAAAATTATTCTAATTGGAGGGAAAACAATGAAGAAATTTTGGTTTGCACTTGTACTTGGTTCAGTGTTAGTTCTTGCTGCTTGTGGTGGTAATGACGAAACTACTGATAACTCAGACACAATTGTGGATAATAACCAAGGTGCAACAGATAATACTGAAGATGATAATGATGCAACAGAAAATAACGGTGATACATCTGGTGATGATCCTGGCGAGGGAACAACAGATACTGAAACTGCTGATTCAGGTTCAATAGCAGCTGGTGAAAAAGTAGTACATAAAGCTTGTATTTCTTGTCACGGAGCGAATTTAGAAGGTAGGGGTAACTTCCCACCGTTAAATAATGTTGGTTCTCGTTTATCTCAAGAAGAAATTCTAAATATTATTGAAAACGGTAAAGGTGCAATGCCTGCCAATATAGTAACAGGTGAAGATGCAGAAAACGCTGCAGCTTACTTAGCTACACTTAAATAAGCCAAACATTTTATAATAAAAGCTGATCTAGAAGAGATTATTTCTAGATTGGCTTTTTATTTTTTTATTGAATGACACTGAATTGATTTCATTTCGTTCATAACGTGCTAAAATAATAACAGTATGTTAAATAAAGTAAAGGGTGTTAAATAATGATTCAAGTTACGACGAAAGATGTTATGGAAAAATTCAACTTAACATTAGTAAGTGGTAATGAAGGTATCGGTCGGTATATTACGACAAGTGATATTTCACGCCCAGGCCTTGAAATGGCTGGTTATTTTACACATTATCCAGCAAAACGTGTTCAGTTAATTGGTAAGACAGAGCTTTCATTTTTTGATATGTTACCAACTAATTTGAAAAAAGAACGCATGCATAGACTATGCTCTCAGGAAACACCCCTTATTGTCGTATCTCATGGTATGGCTGTTCCGGAAGAACTAATCGAAGCTTCCAACGAAAACCATGTCCCAGTCCTATCTACAACGATGAAAACAACAAGATTCTCAAGTAGATTAACGAATTTCCTAGAAAGTAAACTCGCTCCATATGTCGCTATGCATGGTGTTTTAGTCGATGTATATGGAATTGGTGTATTAATCATAGGAAAAAGCGGTGTAGGGAAAAGTGAGACTGCTTTAGAACTTATTAAAAAGGGACATCGTTTAGTAGCGGATGACTGTGTGGAAATTCGCCAAGAAGCAGAAGATTTATTAATGGGAAGTCCACCACCATTATTAGAACATCTATTGGAAATCCGAGGAATCGGTATTATAGATATTATGACACTTTTTGGTGCGAGTGCAGTGAGACCGAAAAAACGAATTACACTTATTGTAGAACTTGAAAACTGGGACCCAGATAAAGTTTATGATCGTCTTGGCCTAGATGAAGAAAAAATGAAAATCATTGATACTGACATTACGAAATTAACAATCCCAGTACAACCGGGAAGAAACGTTTCAGTTATTATCGAAGTTGCCGCAATGAACTACCGATTGAAAAAATTAGGAGTTAATGCAGCAGCAGAATTTTCAAGACGCTTAGATGAAGTGATTTCAGTTCAAGAAGAGTTTGATGATTATTAATGAAATATATCGCTCTTTTCAGAAGGGAGAAAACGGATGGATTTTTTATTAGGACTTAATCCAGTTGCATTCACAATTGGAAGTATTCCTGTACGTTGGTATGGGATATTAATTGCTTTAGGGATTGTATTAGCTTACATAGTTGGACAACATGAAGGTAAGAAAAGAGGTCTGCCTAAGGATTTCTTTGCAGATTTACTAATATGGGCAATCCCAATTTCAATCATCTGTGCTCGTATATATTACGTTGTAATGGAATGGGATTTCTACGGTGCAAATCCTGATAAAATCATTCAAATTTGGAATGGTGGTATCGCGATTCATGGTGCACTAATTGGAGCAATTGCTACAACATATGTATTTTGCCGTGTAAAAGGAATTAGTTTCTTAAAGGTTGCTGATATAGCGATTCCGAGTGTTTTAATTGGTCAGATAGTTGGTCGTTGGGGTAACTTTATGAACCAAGAAGCATACGGTGGCCCTGTTTCAGAAGAATTTTTACGTAGCTTAATGATTCCTGATTTTATTATTAATCAAATGTATATTAATGACCCGGTTTATGGATTATCACATTTCCATCCTACATTCTTATATGAATCATTGTGGAATGTTGTGGGGTTGATTATTTTATTAGTTCTAAGAAAAGTGAATCTTCAACGCGGTGAAATTTTCTTCACTTATTTAATTTGGTACGGAATTGGTCGTTTCTTTATCGAAGGAATGAGAACGGATAGTTTATATCTATTTGGTGAATTACGATCTGCACAAGTAGTTTCGATTCTAGGAATTATTATCGGTGTTACTTGCATTATTTATCGACGAGTAAAAGTTCGTCCTGTAGTACGATATAAAGATAAATAATAAACAAATTTCTGCGAATTGCTTTATTGGTGGTAATCGTTGGAAATAAAGGAGTAACAATTATGCTAAAAGCTTTATTATTTGATTTTGACGGAACTTTATTAAATACAAACGATTTAATCATCCAAACCTTTATGCATGTTTTAGAAGAAAGATTCCCAGGACAATACAAACCAGAAGATTGTTTACGTTTTATGGGCCCATCTTTAAAAGAAACATTTGAGGAATTAACGCCAAATGAAGTTGAAGAAATGACACAGAAGTATCGAAAATGGAACTTAGAACATCATGATGAACTTGTTTCAGAGTTTGATGGTGTGTTGGAAACATTAGAAGAACTTCGTGTTTTAGGTATTCGTATGGCTATCGTTTCAACTAAACGACGTGGCACAATTGAGCGCGGTCTCGATCTGATGAAGGCGAAACATTTCTTTGAATTTTGGATAGGTATTGAAGATGTGAAAAATGTTAAACCAGATCCAGAACCTGTACTGCTTGCACTTGAAAAACTAGGTGTTGGAAAAGAAGATGTGATCATGATTGGTGATAACTATCATGATATTGAAGCTGGCAAAAATGCTGGAGTGAAAACAGCAGGTGTAGCTTGGTCTATTAAGGGAGAAGAGTTTTTAAGAAAATATAATCCAGATTATATGCTTTCGCATATGTCTGATTTATTGTCGATCGTTAAGGAGTCATAGATTATGAGAAGGACTGAACGATATAAAGTTGAAGGGTCAAACTCATTATGGCAAATTTATAAAACCGTTTCATTTTGGAAAGTGGTCAAATGTTTTATTTTCGGACAAATTGGTCGAATTACACCTTTTATGAGCTGGAAAAATTGGATATACCGCACTTTCTTAAAAATGAAAATTGGAAAGAAAACGTCGATTGCATTAATGGTTATGCCAGACACGATGTTCCCGGAACGTATATCAATCGGCGACAATACGATCATTGGCTTTAACACAACGATTTTAGCCCACGAATATTTAATAGAAGAATACCGATTAGGCGATGTGAAAATTGGCAGCAACGTCATGATCGGTGCGAACTCCACTATTTTACCAGGGGTTGAAATTGGAGACGGTGCGATTGTGTCTGCCGCTACCTTAGTACATAAAGATGTACCTGCAGGATCCATGTGCGGGGGCAACCCAATGCGAATTATCTATACCGCTGAAGAAATGGCCGAACGGAAAAAGAATGATAACCCGATCTGGCATAATCGTTGACTTTGTGTTTATGAATGGCAATGGACGGAGTAACCACTCTGCATTAATTGCTTAAAAACTGATGAAAATGACACGTGCCATCATGATAAAACCCACTTTTTTAGTAGTGGGTTTTATTTTTTTGTGAAGAAATAGTGTAGTATACAGTTATGAGGAGAATTGAATGAATAGTTTGAAAGTGTTGAGGTTTTTGTTGAGTTGGAAGTTTAGTGGAGAGTTGGGTTAATGGACAATAGTGAGTGGGAATTTGGAGGAGTTGTCCAATAAAGTTGGGTTAATGGACAAAAGTGAAGTGAAATATTGCTGTAGTGTCCATAAGAGTGTTCTCGAAACCAATGTTAGTGCCCAAACGCGATAGAATTCTCCTTGAAAGGTAACAGAGAAGCTGTCTCAGTGCCCAAACGCGATAGAATTCTCCTTGAAAGGTAACAGAGAAGCTGTCTCAGTGCCCAAACGCGATAGAATTCTCCTTAAAAGGTAACAGAGAAGCCGTCTCAGTGCCCAAAGACCTAAGATTTTTCGTTAAAAGGTAACAGAGAAGCCGTCTCAGTGCCCAAAGACCTAAGATTTTTCGTTAAAAGGTAACATAGAACGCTTCTATGTGCCCAAACACCTGAGATTTCGCCTTAAAAGGTAACATAGACCGCTTCTATGTGCCCGAACACCTGAGATTTCGCCTTAAAAGGTAACATAGACCGCTTCTATGTGCCCGAACACCTGAGATTTCGCCTTAAAAGGTAACATAGACCGCTCCTATGTGCCCGAACACCTGAGATTTCGCCTAAAAGGTAACATAGACCGCTCCTATGTGCCCGAACACCTGAGATTTCGCCTTAAAAGGTAACATAGACCGCTTCTATGTGCCCGAACACCTGAGATTTCACCTTAAAAGGTAACATAGACCGCTTCTATGTGCCCAAACACCTGAGATTTCGCCTTAAAAGGTAACATAGACCACTTCTATGTGCCCGAACACCTGAGATTTCACCTTAAAAGGTAACATAGACCGCCTATCAGTGCCCGAACACTCGAGAAATTACCCTGAAAGGTAACATAGGCCGCCCATAATCACCCGAACACCCGCATCCCACAACCCAAACTTACAAACAAACCCAAACATCCACCAATTCGCCCCAATTAAATCCTGACAATGAATTGACTATTAATCTGGAATCAATTAAAATACTTTCATATACTAGTTCTCTAATTCTCTAGTGCAATAAAGTAAAATTTCTAGGAAGTGGAAAAATGACATCAATCAAAATGTTTGAAAAACCTATTGGGATGCGTGACACTTTCCCGATTACTTATGAAAAAATGGAAGCTGTACAACAAGCCGGACGTAAATTTCTTAAGGCACGTGGATTTGAATTTGTTAAGACACCAACATTAGAATATTACGACACGGTTGGAAAAGCTTCTGCCATATATGATGCTTCACTATTTAAGTTAGTAGATAGCCAAGGAAATACACTAGTGCTTAGACCGGATATGACAACCCCAATTACGCGTTTAGCAACATCAAAACTACTAAAAGAAAAAATTCCATTAAGACTTGCTTACTTTGCAAACGTATTTAGAGCGCAGCAGTTAGAAGGTGGTCGCCCAGCAGAATTCGAACAAGCTGGAATCGAAATATTTGGAGATAAAACGGTTTACGCTGATGCGGAAGTGATTATTACTGCAATTGAGCTTGTTCAAAACTTCGGAATTAAATCCTTTAAAGTGACAATTGGCCATGCGGGCGTATTGAATTGCATTTTAAACGATTATACGGAAAATGAGATTCAAGCTTCCCAACTAAAATCGTTATTAGTAGAAAGAAATTATGTTGGATTTGAAGAAGCAGTTATTTCATTTGATTTACCGAAAACAAAATCAGATGCGTTACTTCAATTCATTAATGAAGCGGCAAATATTGAAACAATCGAACAGATTGAAAAATACGTTTCAAAGAATGATTCATTATTATACATGAGAAGTCTAGCTGATCTAATTAAACAAGCAAACCTTTCTGAATATGTTGCTTTTGATTTTACTTTATCAAGCCATATGAATTACTACACAGGAATGCTGTTTGAACTATTTGCAGAAGGTAGTGGATTCCCACTTGGTAATGGTGGACGATATGATGGTTTACTTCACCGTTTTGGAAGTGATGTTGGAGCAACAGGCTTCGGTATTAGAGTTGATCGTTTGCTAGAAGTTCTATCAACAACTCAATCTAATGAGAAAACAGTAGCTATCATCTTCGAGGACTCGGAATTTATTAAAGCATTAAACCTTGCAAACACATTAAGAACTGAAGGAAAGCTTGTTACAGTGCAAGCAAGAAATGGCCTAGTAGATGAGGAAGCATTTGTGCAAGTTTTTGATGAAGTGTTGTATGTAAGCCAGGAGGATCAAGAGCAATGACAGAATTAACAATTGCCATGCCAAAAGGGCGTATTTTTGAAGAAGCATATCAAATGCTTATTGATGCAGGATTTAATTTACCAGAAGAAGTAGAAATGTCTCGTAAATTAATGATTGAAATTCCAGAAGAAAAAATTCGTTTCATCTTAGCAAAACCAATGGATGTGCCAGTATATGTTGAACATGGTGTAGCAGATATCGGTATTGCAGGTAAAGATGTATTACTTGAGCTAAAACGAAATGTCCATGAATTATTAGACTTAAAAATTAGTCAATGTTATATCGCATCGGCTGGCTTACCTAATACAAAAATGAATGAAATTGCTCCACGCATTGCAACGAAGTATCCAAATATTGCGATGAACTATTATAAAGAAATCGGTGAGCAAGTAGAAATTATTGAATTAAATGGTTCAATCGAACTTGCGCCAATGATTGGGTTAGCAGATCGCATTGTTGATATAGTTTCAACGGGGAGAACATTAAAAGAAAATGGCCTTGTTGAATACGAACGTATTACAGATGTATCATCTCGTTTAATTGCCAATCCTGTAAGTTATCGCATGAAGAGCGCTCGCATTCAAGACATCGTTACTCGCTTGAAAAAAATTGTTAACTAGAGAGAAGGGTTCCCATGAAAATCACAAAACTAACTAACTCTATTTCACTAAAAAGACCATTAGAAAGTGGCAACGAAGAACAACTAAAAACGGTACGACAAGTGTTACAAGATGTTCGTCAATATGGTGACCTAGCAATCAAAAAATTTAGTGAAATGTGGGATGGCTTTGCGCCACAAAATCTTCGAGTATCTCAAGAAGAAATCGATGAAGCAGTTGCAAATTTTGACCCACAACTAAAACAAGATTTACAAGAAGCGGCAGATAACATTCGTTATTATCATGAAGCACAAAAAAGACAAAATATAAAATTACCATTAGCAGATGGCTCTTGGTTAGGACAACGAATCATTCCTCATGATGCAGTTGGTTTATATGTACCAGGTGGTTCTGCAGCCTATCCTTCATCTGTATTAATGAATGTTATTCCAGCGCAAGTTGCGGGCGTAAAACGCATCGTCATTACTTCACCTGCTGGAAAAGATGGGAAGTTACCACCTGCAGTACTAGTATCTGCTTCAATCTTAGGTGTTACTGAAATCTATAAAGTAGGTGGAGCACAAGCAATTGCAGCACTTGCTTACGGAACTGAAACAATTGCACCTGTTGATAAAATTACAGGACCTGGAAATATTTATGTAGCTTTAGCGAAACGTGAAGTATTTGGTGAAGTAGCAATTGATATGATTGCAGGACCAAGTGAAATTTGTGTATTAGCAGACGATACAGCTTATGCAGATGAAGTTGCCGCAGATTTATTATCTCAAGCGGAACATGACGCATTAGCATGTGCAGTGTTAATTACAACGAGTGAAAGTCTAGCAGAAGAGGTTGCAGAAGAAGTCGAAAGACAATTAAGCACATTACCTCGTGAAGCAATTGCTCGAAAATCTATTGAGAACTTTGGTCAAATTTATATTGCTGAAAGTTTAGAACAAGCAATTGAAGCTGTAAATTCATTAGCACCTGAACATTTAGAAGTTGTAACTGCAGAAGCAGAAAAAGTTTCTGAACAAATTCGCCATGCTGGAGCTATTTTCATTGGCCGATATAGTTCTGAGCCAGTGGGAGATTATTTTGCTGGAACAAATCACGTACTACCGACGAACAGCACTGCTAGATTTGCTAGTGGCTTAAATGTCGATGATTTTATTAAAAAATCGAGTGTCGTTTACTATAGCGAAAAAACATGGAAAGAAAATTCACCAAAGATTGCGAGACTTGCCCGAATGGAAGGTCTAGAAGGTCACGCGAGAGCAGTAGAATCTCGTGGATGGGATAAAGGAGAATAAAAATGTCTGAATTAAAAAGAAGATACGCGAAAATTGATCGAAATACAAATGAAACAAAAATAAGCGTAGAATTAGATTTAGATGGTGAAGGGAAAGCGGATATTAATACTGGCGTTCCTTTCATGGACCATATGCTAGATCTTTTCATTAAACACGGTTTATTTAATGGGAAAATTATTGCAAATGGTGATACTCATATCGACGATCATCACACAACTGAAGACATTGGAATTGTTCTTGGGCAAGTAATTCGTGAAGCACTAGGCGATAAAAAAGGAATTAAACGTTACGGAAATGCCTTCGTACCAATGGACGATGCATTAGCTCAAGTCGTGATTGACTGTTCAAATCGACCGCATCTTGAATATCGTGTAGAGCCGAAGCTATCAGAAAAAGTTGGAACATTTGACACTGAATTAGTGCATGAATTTTTATGGAAGTTTGCATTAGAAGCTCGTATGAATGTGCATGTTATCGTCCCTTATGGCCATAACACACACCATATTATTGAAGCAATTTTTAAGGCCCTTGCTCGTGCGATTGATGATGCAGTTCAAATCGATCCTCGTGTAAAAGGTGTTCCATCAACGAAAGGACTTTTAACATGAAGATTGGCGTAATTGACTATGGAATGGGCAATTTATTTAGCGTAGAACAAGCGCTTAAAAGATTAAATTGTGAGCCCCTTATTACATCAAATATTGAAGAGTTAAATAAATGTGATGCCCTAATTTTACCTGGTGTTGGTGCGTTTCCTGATGCGATGAAACGTTTGGAAGAATTAGGTTTAGATCAATATATAAAAGAGCAGTTAACAAAACCACTACTTGGAATTTGCTTAGGAATGCAGCTTTTATTTGAAAAAAGTGATGAAGTAACCCTAACAGAAGGACTTGGTATTTTCAAAGGGCATATTAAACGATTCGATGGGGTTTCAAGAATTCCTCATATGGGATGGAACGATTTACAGTTTGCTTCAATTCCTGATTGGTTAAATGAAAAAGAAATGCCAGAAGATCGCTTTGTTTACTTTGTACATTCTTTCTACGCTACTGAGATTGCAAAAGATGAACTTGTTGCTTTTGCTGACTATGAAGGCGAAAAAGTTCCAGGTATCGTGAAAAGTGGTAGTTATACAGGGATGCAGTACCACCCTGAAAAATCAGGCGAGTTCGGTATGTTTTTACTAGAACAATGGTTAAAAGGATTGGAGGAAGCTGCATGTTAACAAAACGAATTATTCCTTGCCTTGATGTAAAAGAAGGTAGAGTTGTAAAAGGTATTCAGTTTGTGGAGTTACGTGATGCTGGAGATCCAGTTGAACTTGCTAAGTTTTACGATGAGCAAGGTGCAGATGAATTAGTATTTTTAGATATTTCAGCCTCCCACGAAGGTCGAGAAACAATGATTGATGTTGTGCGAAAAACAGCTGCTACATTAGCAATCCCATTTACAGTAGGTGGAGGAATTCGTACACTTGATGATATGAAACGAATTTTACGTGCTGGTGCTGATAAGGTATCTGTAAACACAGCTGCATTAGTACGACCTGAACTTATTAAAGAAGGTTCTGATTTCTTCGGTGCCCAATGTATTGTTGTAGCCATTGATGCACGTTATAGTGAAGAAGATGGTACATGGATGGTCTATACTCATGGTGGTCGTAACAAAACAGAATGGACTGCGGTAGAATGGGCTAAAGAAGCAGTACGTTTAGGTGCTGGGGAGATTTTATTAACAAGTATGAATCAAGATGGCGAAAAAAGTGGTTTTGATCTTGAGTTAACAAAAGCTGTTCGAGATGCAGTTACTGTACCGGTTATTGCAAGTGGTGGTGCAGGGAATGCAGAGCATTTCTTAGAAGTATTGCAAGATGTTGATGCGGATGCAGCATTAGCGGCTTCAATTTTCCACTATAAAGAAACAAGCGTCAAAGAAGTGAAAAACTACTTGCGCGAAAAAGGAGTAAGTGTCAGATAATGATAAACATAGAGAGTCTTAAATTCGACGACAAAGGGTTAATCACAGCAGTTGTACAAGACGCACAATCGAAAGAAGTATTGACTGTTGCTTATATGAATAGTGAATCGTTACAAAAAACGATTGAAACAGGTGAAACTTGGTTTTACTCTCGTTCTAGACAAGAGTTATGGCATAAAGGTGCAACAAGTGGAAACACACAAAAAGTGGTTTCAATTAAAACAGACTGTGACCAAGACGCATTAGTAGTGGAAGTACTTCCAGAGGGCCCTGCTTGTCATAACGGAACAACTTCATGCTTCAATGAAAAAGTTCTTGAAAATAAACAAGTTGGTTCAGTAGGAATCATCCCTTATTTAGCAGAGGTTATTCGTCAGCGTGAAGCAGAAATGCCAGAAGGGGCTTATACTACATATTTATTTAATGAAGGAATCGATAAAATCTGTAAAAAGGTTGGCGAAGAGGCAACGGAAGTAGTCATCGGCGCAAAAAATCGTGATTCTAAAGAAGTTACTTGGGAAGCAGCAGATTTAATCTACCACTTACTTGTGTTACTACAAGAACAAAAAATTAGTGTCTACGATGTACTTGAAGTACTAGTTGAACGTCACCAACAAAAAAGAGCTAGTACAAAACATTAAAATCACTTCGAATTGAATGACGTATCAAATATTTGTGATATAATAAGAAAGTATTTTAAGGAACGTTGTCGAGACGTTCCTTCTTTCGTGTGTACGGAATTCAAATTTCGGAGGAACTATATTGGAAAATCAACGTAGAAAAGAGCAAAAGAATAACATTGTATCCTTTGTTCCAGATGGTGATTATTATTTTAAAAAAGCGTTAAAAGCGATAGATCATGACCAAATGGATAAAGCTTATAAATATATGAAACGTGCAGCAGAATTGAACCCAACTGATGCACATATTTTAATGCAATTTGGCATTCTGGAGATGGACGCAGGCAATTTTGAAAGTGCCTATGAAAATATCCATACAGCATACAGTCTTGAGCCAAACGAATCTGAATATGTCTTCTTCTTAGCAGAAGTATCAGGTTGTTTAGGGATGGTTTATGATGCCAAAAAATATGCAGAGATGTATTTAGAGATGGACCCTGAAGGCTTTTATGCTTTAGAAGCACAAGAAATTTTAGAGTTTATTGAATTTGAGGATGAAATAGAGCCAATGGATGAAGAAGATGGCGAAAAAATCATTGCTCAAGAAAAAGCACGCAGATTGATGGAAACTGGACGTTTTCCTGAAGCAATCGAAGTATTAGAAGAATTAATCGAATCATTCCCTGATTTATGGCCAGCTTATAATAATTTAGCATTAGCTTATTTTTACATTGGTGAAATTGAAGACGCGAAAGCTTTATTAAATAACGTATTACGTGAGAATCATGGCAATCTACATGCTATTTGTAATTTAACTGTGATCGCCTATTACGAAAAGGATGAAAAAGAATTAGCTGAACTTGTTTCTATTCTAAAGAAAATTAACCCGTTCGATTGGGAAAATCGTTTCAAGTTAGGGGCAACTTTATCGTTAATTGGTGAGCATGAACTTGCGTTTAAATGGCTTCGTAGCATGAGTAAGCGCGGTTATGAAGGAGATAGTGGATTTTATTTCTGGTTAGCTCAATCGGCTTATTTCAGTGGCTATGACGAGATTGCAGAAAATGCTTGGAAGACTTTAGTCGAAATGGACCCATCGAAAAAAGGCTTAGAACCATGGCGCCATATTAAGAAAAGCGCTGGAGTGAACGCACTAGAACAAAATCGTGATGTAATCGTTGAGAAGATTACAAGTAAATATAGCGCACATCGAATGTTTGGTTTCTTCTTATTAAGTAAATCTGCCTATAAACAAGAAATTGTAGCACATCCAACTTGGATTGATTTATCAAAATATAATGGCCTCGAAAAACTCTCATTAGCTTACGCTTTAAACCACCAATTCAATAAAAACAATAAAATTGAAAAATACTTTTCACGATCAATGGAAGTAGCGGAACAGCTTTATGAACAATATGGTAACGTTACTCAGGAAGTACAGTATTTATTTCAAATGTGGTTTGTATTATGTGAGCGAGCTTTAGAGGATTTATATGAGTTTAAGAACGTGAAGGCATTGGCTGCAGCTGTTGACTTTATGTTTAATTCAACCATTAATAGTAACGGTGTAACTAAAAAAGAATATGCAGCAAAATATCATATTTCCGTTGCCACGTTGACAAAATATATTGAAGACTTAATTAAATACTTGCCATTCGAGTCGAAGTAGACTAAGCATTTAATTTGAAGTCAATCGAAGAAAAGACTACGATAAAACTATATTGTTGTACGTATGGTTAGGAGGACATGACAATGACTGAAGAAAAAATTTATGACGTAATTATTATTGGAGCAGGACCTGCTGGTATGACAGCAGCTGTATATACATCTCGTGCAAATTTATCAACATTAATGATTGAACGAGGTATTCCTGGCGGTCAAATGGCAAATACAGAAGAAGTTGAGAACTATCCAGGATTCGACCATATTTTAGGACCTGATCTTTCAACAAAAATGTTTGAACATGCGAAAAAATTTGGCGCGGAATATGCTTATGGCGATGTAAAACAAATCATTGATGGTGAAGAATATAAAGTCATTAACGCTGGAACAAAACAATATAAAACACGTTCTATCATTATCGCTACAGGTGCAGAATACAAAAAAATGGGTGTACCAGGCGAAAAAGAACTTGGTGGACGCGGTGTAAGTTACTGTGCGGTTTGTGACGGGGCATTCTTTAAACAGAAAAACCTAATTGTTGTCGGTGGTGGAGATTCAGCTGTTGAAGAAGGCGTTTATCTAACACGTTTTGCTGATAAAGTAACAATCGTTCACAGACGCGATAAATTACGTGCTCAAAAAATCTTACAAGACCGAGCTTTTGCCAACGAGAAAGTGGATTTCATCTGGAATCATACAGTAAAAGAAATTCATGAATCAAACGGTAAAGTAGGTAGTGTAACGTTAGTGAATACAGTTGACGGTACTGAGCAAGAAGTGCAAACAGATGGCGTTTTCGTATATATCGGAATGGTACCATTAACTGCACCATTTAAATCATTAGGTATCTTAAATGAAAATGGATACGTTTTAACGAATGAAAAAATGGAAACTTCTGTGCAAGGTATTTTTGCCGCAGGTGATGTGCGTGACAAAATGCTACGCCAAATTGTTACTGCAACAGGTGACGGAAGTATTGCTGCACAAGCTGCACAACATTACGTTGAAGAGCTGAAAGAAAAAATTGGTCAAAAGTAATTTTTTCGATTAGTAGTTGTGTGCGCCAACCTTAACAAAATGCACTGCAACAGCGCTTCAAAGAACCGACATTGAATTTGGTAATAATTGTTTGTAAATTTATTAAGTTGTTTTTTAATACTAACTTAACTTGCATGTAACTTAAATGAAACAATGTAGGGGTATAATGTACTTATAAACGTTATCCCCCTATGTGTATTTTTATTTTTGGTTGTTTCCATTAATATTATGGAAGCAACTTTTTTTGCGAATAAAGAATATCAGGAACTCGGCCTTAAGAGGGTCGAGTTGTATTTTTTTATATAAAGATTGTTTTATTTCTATTTATAGACATATTATTTTGTAAACACGATTATTTTACCGTTATAATACAAGTAAGAAGCACGCATAGATTTGAGGTGTAGTCATGCAAAGGATTGCAAATATGTTAGCAGTACAAGACGGAAAAGTTCTACTTATGCAAAAGCCAAGGCGAGGTTGGTATGTGGCTCCTGGAGGGAAAATGGAGAGTGGTGAATCAATTTATGAAGCGGCCATTCGTGAATTTCAGGAAGAAACAAATGCTACACCAATGGACGTTCACTTAAAAGGAATTTTTACAATTATTATTAAAGACGACGATGGACAAGTAGTGGACGAATGGATGCTATTTACTTTTGTATCTAGAGGAATTATCGGAACACCAGTAAAAGAAAATCGAGAAGGAAAGCTTGATTGGCACCCAATTGAAAGTATTCATCATTTACCAATGGCTGAAGGTGATCGCGGTAACTTGTTGTTTGCATGTTTAAATGAAGGAATGCAGTATGGCACTTTTGAATACACAAAGGATTTCCAATTGTTAAATGCAACATTACAAACGTCGAGGGAACGACAATAAGGGAGTGTTTCACATGGGGAACAATAACTTTTATACACATGAGATCGTTATCATAACAGGGATGAGCGGTGCAGGTAAAACGGTAGCAGTACAAAGCTTTGAAGATTTAGGATACTACTGTATAGATAATTTACCACCAGCTTTGCTTACGACATTTTTAGCTTTAATGAGAGAATCTGAGCGAAATATTACTCGTGTTGCAGCTGTTATGGATATGCGAGGCGGAGAGTTTTTTGATTCACTTATTGATGCCCTTGATAAGCTAGAAAAGATAGAAGACGTCAAAACACGGGTATTATTTTTAGACGCTGAAGATGAGACACTTGTTCGTCGTTATAAAGAAACGAGAAGATCCCATCCCCTAGAACCACAAGGGTTACCTCTTGAAGGGATTAAACGAGAAAGAGCATTGCTTTCTGAACTTAAAGGACGAGCTACAAATGTGTACAATACATCTTCTATGAAACCACGTGAACTTAGAGAGAGAATCACTTACGAATTTTCCAATGCGAGTGGACCAAAATTCTCTATCAATATCATTTCATTTGGTTTTAAGAACGGAATTCCAATCGATGCAGATTTAGTATTTGATGTCCGTTTCTTAAAAAACCCATATTATGTAGAAGAATTACGACATAAAACGGGATTACAAGAAGAAGTGTCATCTTACGTATTAGAAAATGAAGATACACAAACATTGATCAATAAATTAACGGATCTATTTGAATTTATGATCCCACAATATAAAAATGAAGGAAAAGCACAATTAGTTATTGCTATAGGCTGTACAGGGGGACAACATCGCTCTGTAACTCTAGCAGAATATTATGGCAAGCTATTTAGTGAAACCTATCAAACTGTCATAACACATCGCGATATCATTCATAGGAAGGAATGAAATAATGGGTAAGAAAAAGACGAATATCGTAGTTATAGGAGGTGGAACTGGATTATCGACATTATTGCGCGGATTGAAAAAATATACCTTTGATATTACAGCAATCGTTACCGTAGCTGATGATGGGGGTTCTTCAGGTCGCCTTAGAGATGACTACGATATTCCCCCACCAGGAGATATACGAAATGTCATCGCTGCATTATCCGATGCTGAGCCATTAGTAGAGCAGATGTTTCAATACCGCTTTTCACAGTCTGTCGATTTAGGTGGTCATTCACTAGGAAATTTAATGCTAACAGCGTTAACAGATATTACTGGTGATTTTAGCCATGCTATTTCAGAGATGAGTAAAGTATTAAAAGTTCACGGGAAAGTACTTCCTGCTGCCAATAAAAAAGTAACTTTATTTGCTGAATTGGTCGATGGTTCAATTATTGCAGGAGAATCCAAAATTCCGAATGCACACTTACCGATTAAACGAGTATTTTTAGAACCGGATGATGTGAAACCTCTTCCTGAAGCAATTCGTGCCATTCATTCCGCAGATATTATTCTGATAGGACCAGGAAGTCTATACACAAGCATCATTCCGAATTTATTAGTTAAAGGAATCGGAAAAGCAGTAATCGAAGCAAAAGGTCGAAAAATCTATATTTGTAACCTGATGACTCAAAAAGGTGAGACGATTAAATATAGCGCGGCTGATCATGTAAAAGCTATTAATGTACATCTTGGTACACCGTGTTTAGATGCTATTTTAGTGAACAATTACGAGCTTCCTTTACCGATTCAAGAAAATTATAAAGAAGAAAATGCAGAGCCTGTTGAAGTAGATATTGAGGGCTTAGAACAACTTGGCTTAGAAATCATTAAAAAAGACATCGCAACGATTCATTCTGGTGTTGTCCGTCATGAATCTACACATATTGCGGATTGGTTGAATGAATACGCTCCGAAATTTTTAGGAAAATAAATATTACGTAGCTGATTTAGGCGATGGAGTTTTTCATTAATTTTAGCTAATAAAGTATAAACTCTAGAACATATAAATAGATTCTAGGAGCAAATTACACAAAAGCAAATAGAAAACCTCGTATTTGAATATTCCTTGGTTCGCTAAGTATATGTTATGATATATCTCATACATAATTGGAAAGGGGGTTATGAAATGTCATTTGCTTCGGAAACAAAGAAAGAGCTAACGCAAGTTGAAGCGAATGATAGCTGTTTAAAAGCAGAAGTCTCAGCACTCATTCGAATGAACGGAGTAGTATCTTTTGCCAATAGGCAACTTAGCTTAGATGTTCAAACAGAAAATGCAGCAATCGCACGAAGATTATATACGATTATTAAAAAGCTCTATTCCTTCAATGTCGAGTTACTAGTTCGTAAAAAAATGCGCCTGAAGAAAAATAACGTCTATATTTGCCGTATACGTGATGGCGCTAGAGAATTACTAACAGATCTTGAGATCCTTTCAAATGAGTTTGAGTTTAACCACTCGTTATCCAATTCTCTTATACAACATAAAAACGAAAAGCGTGCATACATACGTGGTGCGTTTTTAGCAGGTGGGTCAGTAAATAACCCTGAAACATCTTCTTATCATTTAGAAATTTATTCGTTATATAAAGAACATGGGGATGCTTTAGCTGAGTTAATGAACAGCTTTCAGTTAAATGCAAAAACAATCGAACGAAAAAAAGGGTATGTCACTTATTTAAAAGAAGCTGAAAAAATTTCAGACTTTTTAGGTTTGGTTGGCGCATTCCAAGCTATGTTGAAATTTGAAGATGTTCGAATAGTAAGGGATATGCGTAATAGTGTGAATCGTATTGTAAATTGTGAAACAGCCAATCTAAATAAAACCATTGGAGCTGCTATTCGCCAAGTTGAAAATATTAAGTTTATTGAAAATACAATCGGTTTAGATCAACTTCCTGAAAAACTTCGAGAGATTGCCAGGTTACGCGTAGAATATCAAGACGTCACCTTAAAAGAACTAGGCGAAATGGTTTCAACTGGTACAGTAAGTAAATCTGGAGTCAATCACAGATTACGAAAAATTGATGAAATTGCTGATGCCCTTCGTAGAGGAGAGCAAATCTAAAAAAAATTGTAAGAAAATAGGAAGAAACGAACATTGTTCTTTTTTGATAATTCCGATAAGATAAGTATATCGATGAACGGTGTGAAAGGGAGTATATTTGATGGTTGAAACCAAATTGGAAGTAAAATTGAAAACAGGCTTGCAAGCTAGGCAAGCAGCCCTTTTTGTACAAGAAGCGAATCGCTACAAGTCTGAAGTGTACTTACAAAGGGATCAAAAAAAGGTAAATGCAAAATCAATTATGGGTATTATGAGTCTTGCCATCGCAAAAGGCACGACAGTTACGCTCATTGCTGATGGTGCTGATGAAAATGAAGCAATCGCAGGCCTATCTAAATTCATCACAAAAGAAGATTAATCACTATTATTTTATGAAAACGCTCGCAAACTCACATGATTTATAGGTGAAACTGCGGGCGCTTTTTTTGTGGTGGGGAGTAGGGGATGGATCAAGGATTTCTGTCTAAATAAGGGGGTTATTTAGACAACTTTGAGTGGAGTGAAGGATTTCTGTCTGAATAAGGGCGTTATTTTGACAACTTTGAGTGGAGTGAAGGATTTCTGTCTGAATAAGGGCGTTATTTTGACAACTTTGAGTGGAGTGAAGGATTTCTGTCTAAATAAGGGCGTTATTTAGACAACTTTAAGCGGGATCAAGGAATTCTCTCTAAATAAGAGCGTTATTTAGACAACTCTGAGTGGAATCAAGGATTTCTGTCTAAATAAAAGGTTTATTTTGACAACTTTGAGTGGAAACAAGAATTTCTGTCTAAATAAGAGCGTTATTTAGACAACTTTGAGTGGAATCATGGGTTTCTGTCTAAATAAGGGCGTTATTTAGACAACTTTGAGATGAATCATGGATTTCTGTCTAAATAAGAGAGTTATTTAGACAACTTTGAGTGGAATCATGGGTTTCTGTCTAAATAAGGGCGTTATTTAGATAACTTTAAGCGGGATCAAGGAATTCTGTCTAAATAAGCGCGTGATTGCGTGCCAGTTTCTGAGGAAATGGAGAAATTTTGTCACGCAAACTGTAATTGCGTGCCAGTTTCTGAGGGATTCGAGAGATTTGTCGCGCAAACCGTAATTGCGTGCCAGTACCAGGCGGATTCAAGATAAATTGTCACAAAACACGTGGTTACGTGACATTTTCAGAGAACTCCAAAATATATTGTCACGAAACGCCTCCACAGAAAGTATGTAGAGAACAAGCCTAATACAATCCACCATTCATTCACATCCAACACTAAAACCAACTTAAATCGAGGTGCTCATAATTGGAAACGAATTTTATATACACATTAAGCAAGCCTACAAACCAGACAAAAGAAAAACATCCTGCGATCTTTCTAATGCATGGGATGGGAAGTAATGAAAATGATTTGCCAAGTATTGTGGAAGAATTAAAAAATGACTTTTATATCTTTAGCCTAAGAGGTCCACTTTCACAACCGCCAGGCTATTCATTCTTCACTATTGAACGAATTGGATTACCACATCAAGAACTGTTTACAAAAGTATTAAAGGAAATCCAAGACTTTATCCAAGAAGCGAAAGATCATTTTGAAATTGATGAAAACGGGATTTATTTATTAGGATTTAGCCAAGGTGCGATTTTAAGTCAGTCCCTAGCATCAATTTTAGGAAATCAAATAGCGGGTATTGTTTCGTTAAGTGGATATTTACCGGAATTAGTAGAGAGCATGGAGAATTCGCCTATGAATGGGTTACGTGTATTCATTGCTCACGGGGAACAAGATCAGATTATTCCATTTAGTTGGAGCGAAAGAAGTAAAAAGTACTTTGAGGAAAAAGGTGCTGAAGTTTCTTACCACACATACCAGGGTGGACACTTTTTGACACAAGAAGTTGTGAATAAAATTCTTGAGTTTTTTAAGAATGCGTAAAATACGCGACAGCATTTAGAAACAAAAAAATTGCCTTGAAGTTTAATCTTCAAGGCAACCTGCGTATCAATATTAATTATTTTTGATCGCTGTTTGTAATGATATTGTCGATTAAGCCATATTCTTTCGCTTGTTCAGCAGTCATGAAGTTATCACGATCTGTATCTTGAGCGATTCTTTCTAATGATTGACCAGAACGTTCTGCAAGAATTTTGTTTAATTTATCACGTAAGAATAAAATACGTTTTGCAGCGATTTCGATTTCTGTTGCTTGACCTTGAGCCCCACCTAGTGGTTGGTGAATCATTACTTCTGCATTTGGTAATGCAAAACGTTTACCTGGTTCACCAGCAGCTAATAAGAAAGCACCCATAGAAGCAGCCATACCGATACAGATAGTAGATACTTTTGGTTTAATGTATTGCATTGTATCATAGATCGCCATACCAGCTGTGATAGAACCACCTGGTGAGTTGATGTATAAATGAATATCTTTTTCTGGATCTTCAGCAGCTAAGAATAATAATTGCGCAACGATTGAGTTTGCAACGTTATCGTCAATTGCACTTCCAAGCATAATAATACGGTCTTTTAATAAACGAGAATAAATGTCATAAGCGCGTTCTCCGCGGTTTGTTTGTTCGATTACTGTAGGGACTAAAATTGTCATATAAAAATCCTCCTTAAAATAGTTTTAATCGCTACCAATGCTGAATTTCAGAATCAGCTGTACCATTATAATACACATGAAGGTCAAGAAAGGTCAAATATAAACTCTTCAAATAAAAAAATACTTCACTATGATTCTGTGTGGAGAAAGTCAGTTATTTAAAAAATAAAAAAGTAATTGAAATGACCGATCGTTTTACGAATAAGTTGATTTCATGGTGAATTATTTTGTATAATAATAGGAGTCTCAATTCAAACAATTCTTTTTTCCGCATTAGTTGCCCTCGTGGTGTAATGGATAACACGTAAGATTCCGGTTCTTGCACTGGGGGTTCGATTCCCTCCGAGGGCGCCATCAAATAGCACTTTACCACTCCATTTTTTCCAAGCTTTTGGTAATTTAAACTCTCCTTTTTCACGAAATAAAACATTATGACATAAATATGTCTAAATTGAGAATAATAATAATAATATTTTATTAATAATTATTAAAAAAAGGTTGATTATTGTATCAAATATTAGTAAATTTATAACTGTTCTTATGATTAATGATAGAAATTTGTTAGATTCTTTTCTACTAAGCTGCAACTCAAGGTACTAATTTGTAGCTATTTTTTCATTAATCACAATATGCCCTTAAAGGGCGCCATTTTACTGTTTTTAATATAATTTTTATAGTTCGACCTTACTGTAAATATTAGTTTAGCAGCCTAATCATTTACAGAGGGAATGGAAATAAGGGGTAAAATAGTAAATTACTGTACCGATTTATTTTACCCCTTGATCATTCTCTTTAAACTAGTTATGTTCAAATATCTTTACATATAAATTAAAAACTATGCAGTGTTTATAGGTTAAACGATACAGAGTAATATAGTTTAAAGGTTTCATCATAATAAACCACTTTATTCATATTTATGAGTAAAGTGGTTTTTTTGTGTGTAAATTGCATAAAAAATCACTGACGGGAATTTATAAAAATACGCAATGTTTATATGAGAATAATGCTAAAAATTCTTGAAAGAAGTGGCGATTTTCTAAATATAATAGGGGTTGATATGAAAAAACTATAAATCTAGTATTGTAATTAGGATGTATAATTATTATAATACGATTTATAAATAAACAGTTTTTAATAGTCAGATAACTGGTTTGATTATAAAAACATAAATTACAACAAGGATTTAGGAGGCTTTAAAATGAAGAAAAAGAGTTTATTTACAATATTCATGATTTTAACAGCTGTTACAATGATCTTAGCAGCTTGTGGAACTGGTGGTGACTCAACTACTGGTGAAGGTGGAAAAGTAAAATTAATCGGTGGTACAGAAGCATCATTCGCACCATTCGAATATTTAGATGATAAAGGAAACATTGTTGGTTTTGACGTTGAGATTGTACAAGCTATTTCTGAAGAAATGGGATTTGACTACGAAATTCAAAATGTAGGTTGGGATCCAATTTTCTCTAAAATTCAAACTGGCGAAATCGATTTCGGTGCAGCAGGTATCACAATTACTGAGAAACGTAAAGAAACATACGATTTCACAGAACCATATTACGAAGCAACTCAATTAATTATTGTTCGTGATGATAATACTGATATTAAATCAATTGAAGATTTAAAAGATAAAAAAGTAGCAGTACAAAATGCTTCAACTTCACACGTTGCAGCTCAAAAAATTCTTGGTGAAACAAGCCAAAACATTTTAGCTTATGAAAACCAACCATCTGCATATCAACAAGTTATTAACGGAAACGTTGACGCAGCAATCGGTGACAACACAGTAGTAATGGAATATTTAAAAAGTAATCCAGACGCTCCTATAAAAACAATTGAAGATCCAAGCTTTGAAAAAGAGTACTATGGTCTTATGGTTAAAAAAGGTAACAAAGAAGCTTTAGAACTTTTAAATGAAGGACTTAAAAAGCTAAAAGAAAGCGGTAAGTTAGCAGAAATTACAGGCCAAGAAATAGATTTCTAAATAGAGTCTCGGAATAAATAACAATTTTTCTGGGTGAAATGAACCAAAATTACTGGAAATTGGATTGGAATGGCCTGCACACTCATTATTTTCATTGTATTTTCAAAAATGTCCATGACAAAGAAACCTATTGCCAT
>NZ_JBMIRP010000066.1:0-9986 GCF_049202975.1 Ureibacillus sp. MALMAid1270
ATGGCAATAGGTTTCTTTGTCATGGACATTTTTGAAAATACAATGAAAATAATGAGTGTGCAGGCCATTCCAATCCAATTTCCAGTAATTTTGGTTCATTTCACCCAGAAAAATTGTTATTTATTCCGAGACTCTATTTATCTATATAATCGACAAATTTCTTTTAATTCTGCAATCACTTGATCTGCTTCTTCC
Organism: Ureibacillus sp. MALMAid1270; assembly: GCF_049202975.1. Classification (NCBI taxonomy): domain Bacteria; kingdom Bacillati; phylum Bacillota; class Bacilli; order Caryophanales; family Caryophanaceae; genus Ureibacillus; species Ureibacillus sp. MALMAid1270. The sequence goes on from NZ_JBMIRP010000066.1 coordinate 196, forward strand.
CATGAATAGACTGTAGCGCCTGAAGCTAATGGGTGGCCACCACCATTGTATTTTTTCGCCAACTCATTAATAACCGGCCCTTTCGAACGTAAGCGTACTCTTATTTGACTATCTTCTTCGACAAAAATAACCCAAGCACAAATACCTTTAATATCACCATAGGATCCAACTAATAAAGAAGTATCTGATGGAGTTGCATCGAATTGCTCCAAAATTTCTTTCGTTAACTTAATATAAACAGCTCCATTTTCATCAAACGTATAGTTTTGATATAGATATCCTTGGAGTTTCAATAATTTATGTTCTTTTTCATACATTCCATCGAAAAGTTCGTTACGGTCAAAATTATATCGAATTAAATGCCCTGCAATCTCGAATGTTTTTTCTGTGGCACTTGGAAACAAAAATCGACCTGTATCGCCAACGATCCCTGCAAATAAAAGACGAGCTGCTTCGTTCGATAATGTCCAACCCTTATATTCCTTACCTTCTTCAAAAAGACCATAAATCATTTCACTAACAGAACTCGCTGATGTATCTACCCAAAGTATATCACCATATTGATCGTCATTTGGATGGTGGTCAATTTTAATTAATAAATCTCCTTTATTATAACGACTATCATCGATTCGTTCTGTATTGGCAGTATCCGTAACAATAACAAGTGCTCCAGAAAAAACTTCATCATCAATCGTATCAGGCTTTGCTAAAAATGATAATGTTGAATCATGCTCACCAACAGCATAAACCTTTTTTTCTGGATAGTTTGATGAAATTAATGTTTTAAGACCTATTTGAGAACCATATGCATCTGGGTCTGGACGTACATGACGATGAATAATAATGGTGTCATACTTTTCGATCTCTTCGATTATTTTTCGCTTCAAGATAGTTCCTCCTATGTAATCAAGGTTTAAACCTAGTTAGAAGTAGTAAAAAGTTTTATGAAATGTTAATAGCATTTTCCTTTAAAAATCGTTACAATAATGTCAGCTTGTCTTTTCATGGAAAGAAGAGTCGAATTATCCGTTTCCCGTGACAAAACGTTGTTTTTAAGGAGGTTGCTAAATATGAATTTCAATTACTTTTTTTTAACAGTTGTTGTAATTGCCTTTGTGGTTTATTTCTATTATAAAACAAAACAATTTAGATCAACTTTACCTATTAGAAAAAAATGGTACAAAGCGAAGGCAGGTATTGCATTAGGAATCTTTATCATTGCCTTTGGTATAAATGCAGTAATAATACATCAATCATTAGTAAGTTACATAATTTGTGCATTATTTGTCTTAATTGGCCTATTGCAAGCTTATAGTAATTTTAATCGCATGCGCCATGAAGGTAAGTTTGTACAAGAAGAATATGAACTTAACCGATAAGGAAGTAAAATGAAGCAATATACTTTAAGTATATTGCTTTTTTTGTGCTACTAATTATCGTTCAAGTAATTGGAACATCATCATTGCTTTTCCTACTAGGATGTTTTCATTAAATACATCAAAATCCATTTTTACAAACTTACGACTCATATCTAATATGTGAGGAACGATTGTTAACACCGTTTCCATTTGGATTGGTTTGATAAAATAGATCGTCATATTTTCTGCAACTGCATCCCCACGCTTTTTACGTTTCAAAGCGATAGAACCCACTTCAGATAGAAGTGTTGTAAATGCTCCGTAAGAAATTGCACCAAATTGGTTCGTCATTTGAGGAGTAACAGTAAATTCAACCATTATATCCTCTTCACTTAGAAGCTTTATTTCCTTCTTAACAAGATCATCAATGGTTTCACCTTGATGTGGTTGACGTTGTGCCAGTTGTAAAGCTTTAAGTACATCTTGTCTACTAATAACACCTTGGAGTATTCCATCATCATCAACAATCGGAAGTAAATCAATACCTTCCCAAATCATTCTATGTCCAGCTGAAGCAACACTTGTTTTCATCGAAGTTGAAATCGGTTGCTTTGTCATCACCTTATCGATCGTTTCATGTGGTTCTCTTCCTATTACGTCCCTTACAGTAATCATACCTACTAGCTTGTTACTGTTTGTGACAACTGGAAAAGCACCGTGAGTTGTTTTCTCATTTAACGCACGGAAATCCGCAATCGTTTGATAACTATGTAACATAGCCGTTTCTTCAATTGGTACATAAATATCTTCTATTAATAGAATATCTTTTTTAATCAATTGGTCGTAAATTGCACGATTGATTAATGTTGCAACTGTAAATGTGTCGTAACTAGATGAGATGATTGGCATTTCGAGTTCATCTGCAAGGCGTTTATTTTCTTCGGTTGTATCGAAACCACCTGTTATGAGAACTGCAGCACCAGCTTTCAAAGCATTTTCATGGGCTTTAAATCGGTTACCTACGATTAATAGGCTTCCTGCTTCTGTATAACGCATCATATCTTCAAGTTGCATTGCACCGATGACAAATTTCGTTAATGTTTTATGTAGTCCGTTCATACCGCCAAGAACTTGTCCATCGACTATGTTGACAATTTCTGCAAATGTTAGGCGTTCAATATTTTCTTTTTTCTTTTTTTCTATACGGATTGTTCCAACACGTTCGATAGAGCTAACTAAGCTGCGATTTTCCGCTTCTTTAATGGCACGATATGCAGTACCTTCACTGACTTGCATGTCTTTTGCTATTTGCCTAACAGAAATTTTATCTCCCACTGGTAAAGACTCAATATACTGTAGAATTTTTTCATGTTTTGTCGACATGGTATCACCTAATTTCCAAATTAGTTCCTAACCCTTAGTGTAACATATTTCAATTATGTATTGATATAATTGGATTTCATAATATCTCCTCTAAATGTATCAAATTGCATTTAAAAGAGAAAGTAGCACTAAAGTAATGTCCACTTTAATGCTACTTCCATATAAATTTAAGATAGTTTTACTTTATCTCCAGGAGATAAAACTTGAACTTCCGCATCTGTTACTAAATTAGAAAAGTGTTGTGGATCTTGTTGAATAACCGGGAAAGTATTGTAGTGGATAGGTACAACTGTTTTCGGTTTTAGTAATGTAACAGCATATGCTGCATCTTCAGGCCCCATTGTAAAGTTATCTCCGATTGGTAAAAATGCAACATCAATTTCATTACGTTCACCTATTAACTTCATATCCCCAAACAACGCTGTATCACCAGCATGATAGATTGTTTTACCCTCGCTAGTGAATAGGATGCCTCCAGGATTTCCTGCATTGATCACTTCGCCGTTTTCTGTTTCATACACTGAACCATGAAATGCAAGTGTGTATTTTACTTTTCCAAATGGAAAATCATAGCTTCCGCCAATTCCCATATTGTGAACTTTAATACCTTGAGAAGCTAAATAATTAGCTAGTTCATTAGGAGCTACAACTAGTGAATCATTTGCTTTTGCTAGTTCAATTGTGTCACCAACATGATCATTATGACCATGGGTTAACAAAATAACATCTGGCTTTTGTTCCTCTACTTTTAAATCTGTAAGCCCATTACCACGAATAAAAGGATCAATTAAAATTTCCTTACCATTTGTCTTAATTTTAACTACTGAATGTCCATGATATGAAATTTCCATCAAACTTCCCCCTTACAGTTCATTAATAAATAATTTCTCTTTAAAACAAAATTTCCCTTCAATTTGTTATAATATATTAGATTTCATTTGCTTATGCGGAAGTAATTCGAGAAAGATTATACCTTACATGGCGCAAAGCTGCATGATGTAAAATCACTGATGCATTTCTCGATGTAATTCAAGACAGTAGCTTTACAAACATTCCTATTATTATTGGGGGGCATTCCTTTGACTAAAATTAATGAAATTCAAAACTACTTAAAAGAAAATAACGTGGATATGGCATTTATCACTACTCCGGATAATGTATTTTACTATTCACAATTCAAAAGTAATCCACACGAACGTTTACTTGGTGTAATGATTTTTCAAACTAGTACACCTGTTTTAGTTTGTCCTAAAATGGAGGTACCCGATGCAATCAATTCAGGTTGGCAATATGATGTCATTGGAAATTTAGATACAGATCAACCATTTGAATTGATCAAAGAGAAGGTTCTTTTAAACAATATTAACCCAAGCTCGATTGCAATCGAAAAAAGTCATTTGACGGTAGAGAGATTAGAAGCTTTACAACAAGTTTTTCCACAAGCAAACTTTATTCGACTTGATGAGAAAATAAACGAGATGCGTGTCATAAAATCTGCAGATGAAATCGATAAAATGCGACAAGCTGCGCAGTTGGCTGATTATGCAATAGAAGTAGGTTGCAAAGAAATCGCTGAAGGTAAAACAGAGATGGAAATATTAACAGCGATTGAAAATGCTATAAAAGACAAAGGTTGTACTATGTCCTTTGATACAATGGTATTATCAGGACCAAAATCAGCTTCACCACATGGAACACCAGGTAATCGTAAAATTCAAAAAGGTGATCTAATTTTATTTGATTTAGGCGTTGTGTATGATGGTTATTGTTCAGATATTACTAGAACGGTTGCATTTGGTAGCGTGACAGAAGCTCAAAAAGAAGTATATGAACTTGTAAAAAGTGCAAATGAGAAAGCGATTGAAGCAGTAAAACCTGGAGTTCGCGCAATGGACCTGGACAAAATTGCTCGTGATATCATTTCTAATGGAGGTTTTGGCAATGATTTTCCACATAGACTTGGTCATGGCCTTGGAATTTCAGTGCATGAATACCCTTCTATAACAGCGACAAATGAGTTAGAACTTAAACCTGGTATGGTCTTTACAATTGAACCAGGAATCTATAATGAAATTGCAGGAGTAAGAATTGAGGATGATGTTGTTGTTACAGAAACTGGTGTGGAAGTATTAACAAAATATCCAAAAGAATTAATTATCCTATAAAATGTAGATTTTCATGCTTACAATAATAAAGGTGACAAGAACTTCATTCTCGTCACCTTACTTTTATATTAAGACGTAGATTTTCTTCCAAGATAAGCTTCAACTACTCGTGGATCCTCTAGTAGACTTTCTGCATTACCTTCAATTATTATTTTACCAGTTTCCATAACATAGCCATAATCTGCAATTTTCAATGCTTGTTTTGCATTTTGCTCAACAAGAAGAACTGTCGTACCAGCTTCTTTTATTTCTTTAATAATTTTAAAGATATCAGCAACAATCAACGGAGCTAGTCCCATGGAAGGTTCATCTAATAATAACAATTTCGGTTTTGATAGTAGAGCCCTTGCGATAGCTAACATCTGTTGTTGACCACCAGAAAGAGTACCAGCCATTTGTGTTTGTCTTTCTTTTAATATTGGGAAACGTTTTATAACATCTTCAATATCGTTTTTAACGTCTTTATCTTTTCGTTGATAAGCACCCATTTCTAAATTCTCTAGTACTGTCATTGAAGTTAAAATCGCACGACCTTCTGGAACTAAAGAGATACCTTTACGTAACAATTGGTCTGGACGTAAACCTGTTACATTATCACCCATAAACTCAACTGTACCATTTTTAGGTTTTAAAAGACCTGCAATTGTTTTCATTGTTGTTGATTTTCCAGCACCATTTGCACCTAATAAAGTAATTATTTTCCCTTCATGTACTTCTAGATTAATTCCTTTAAGTGCTTGAATTTGTCCATAAAATGTTTCTACATTTGTAAGTTTAAGCATCTACTTCATCCTCCTCTTTTCCAAGGTAGGCTTCAATAACTGCTTCATTATTTTGAATTTCTTCAGGTGTACCTTCTGCTAGTTTTTCCCCGAAGTTTAGTACAACGATTCGATCACACAACTTCATAACGAGCGGCATGTCGTGTTCAATAATCAACACTGTAATACCTCTTGATTGAACGGTTTTGATTAAATCATATAAACTATCAGTCTCTTTTTCATTCATACCCGCTGCAGGCTCGTCTAATAATAAAAGACTAGGATTACTTGCTAATGCTCGTGCAATTTCAAGTCGTCTTTGCTGTCCATATGCTAAGTTCTCTGCAATCGTATCTTTATGTTCAAGAAGTCCTACTAAATCTAATAATTCTTCTGCTTTTTCCTTTAATAATTGTTCTTCTTTTCGCTGTTTTTTAGTACGGAAAACACTACTAAATACACCTGCATGTGATTGGCTATGTCCACCAACCATTACATTATGTAAAGTAGACATTTGAGAAAATAAACGGATGTTTTGATACGTACGACATATCCCTTTTTCTGTTATTTTATAAGGTTTAATACCTGTTATATTTTCACCTTTAAAAATAACTTCACCAGAAGTAGGTTCAAAAATATTTGTAATCATATTGAACATAGTTGTTTTTCCGGCACCATTTGGACCAATTAAGCCGAAAATTTCACCTTTATTAATCGAAAAAGAAACATCCTTTAAAGCAGAGATACCGCCAAAGTTTTTCGTAATATTTTTCAATTCTAAAACCATTAACGTACCCCTCCTTTTGAACGTTTAAACTTAAATTTCTCTAGTAAGTGTGCATCAAGAATTCCTTGAGGACGAACAGCCATTAAAACAATTAGAAGGATACCATAAATAATATAACGGAACTCACTTACGAATCGTAATACTTCAGGCATTAATGTTAAGAAGAATGCACCAAATACAGATCCAATAATCACTTCACTACCACCAAATACAGTAAATATTAATACTTCAACAGCTCTGTGATATGCGAAGTCAGCAGGAGAAATATACCCAATTACATGAGCAAATAATGCGCCTGCTAAACCAGCAAAGAAAGCACCTTGTGTGAAGGATACAACTTTGTAGTAAGTAATGTTGATACCCATTGATTCTGCTGCTCTATCATCCATATTAATAGAAGATAATGCTCGACCAACACGTGAATTTTGTTGACGTACAACAAACCATAAAATTGCGATCACTAAAATTAATAACACTAAGAAGATAGATAGAAACACAAATTGATTGTTTTTAATACCAATCATTGCTGGTTCAAAGCCTAGGCTACGAGAAAACTCTAAAATTTCTCTACCTAACTGTGGAATTCCTGTTAAACCAACTGAACCTTTAGTTAAAGAATCCCAGTTAACAAAGATTACACGGATTACTTCCCCAAGACCTAATGTTGCAATTGCCAAATAAACACCTGACAGTCTTAATGAAGGAATCCCAACAATCACTCCTAGAATACTTGCTGCTAATGCACCAGCGATAATTCCTACATAGATTGGTAAGTCAAAATGGATTGTTAATAATGCGGAAGTATAAGCACCAACACCCATAAATCCAGCGCTTCCTAAAGAAAGCTGACCAGATGACAATGGAACATATACACTAATAGCTAACATAATATTGATTAATATAAACGAACCTATTTGTAAATAATAGGTATTTAAAATTTCTCCTAACAAGTGATCACCTTCTTTCTTGAGATACCTTTGAACCAAAGATACCTTGTGGACGTATTAATAGGATGACAATAATCATAATAAATGCAATTGCATCTCGGTAACCTGAATTTCCGTATGCAACTAACATCGTTTCAGATAAACCTAAAATTAGGCCACCAACCATTGCACCTTTAACATTACCCATACCACCTAAAATGATAATTGCAAGACCCTTTAACCCCATTGATAATCCCATTTGTGGACTAACAGAGTTAAATGCCATACCTACTAAAATACCTGCAATACCACCAATCGCAGATGCAACAACAACTGTTAAGATAATGATTTTCTTTGTATCTACTCCTAGAATACTAGCTGTTTCTAAGTTATCTGCAGTTGCTCTTAATGCTTTACCTGCTTTTGTTTTAGATAGCCAAATTGTTAAACCAATCATTAATATAATTGAAATGATGAAAATAACAATTTGTACAAGATAAATGGTAATCGATCCGATCTTAATGCTAATTTCAGAAAAAGATGTATTGAATGGTTTATTACCAGCACCAAAAATGTGATGCGAAAGATTTTCTAATAATATGGATACACCAATTGTACTAATTAGTGGCGCTAAATGAGATACGCCTTTTTTCCCTCGTAAAGGTCTTAATGTAAAACGTTCTAATAAGTAACCTAAAATACTTGTAACGATAATAGCAGCGATAAAAGCTAACCAAAGAGGCCATCCAAGCACTCCAGTTGCTGTTACTCCTACAAAAGCACCAACCATAAAGATTTCACCATGTGCCATATTGATAATGCCAAGCACACCAAATACAAGGGTAAAACCGAGTGCTATTATTGCATAAATACTACCTAACGTTATGCCGTTAATTATTTGTTCTAATAGCAAAATAAATCATCCTTTAATTAATTTGATTACCCTATCAAGCACTTTATATGCAGATTGGTTCTCGTAATTACTTACGAGAACCAATTAGGTTTTAAATTATTCAAATTCAATAAATTTACCGTCTTTAATTTCTAAAACGGTTACATCCATGATTACGTCTCCAACTTCATCGAATGAGAACTTACCTAAAATACCTTCAAGATCTTTTGTTGCTGCTAAAGACTCTCTAAACGCCTCACGATCATTGCTTCCTGCTCTCTTTAATGCATCTGCATAAATGAATAGAGCATCATAAGCTTGTGCAGCGAATTGGTCAGGCTTTTTACCGTATTCTTTTTCATATTTTTCATTAAATTCTACAATTTTCGGATCTTGTGATTCACCAAAGTATGGAGTCGCAACGATTAAACCGTTTGCAGCATCACCAGCAATTGCAATCGCTTGTGGAGAGTTAAATCCATTTCCTCCTACAAACGGAATATCGATACCCATTTTACGTGCTTGGTCCATAATTACTGCACCTTCGTTATATAAAGCAGAAGCTAAAATTAAGTCTGGATTAGTATTTTTAATTTTAGTTAATTGTGCATTATAATCACTTTGACCTTCTTGGTATGTTTCAATAGTTGTAATTTCAAGTCCCATTTCTTTAGCTGTTCTTTCCATTACTTCAAATCCGCCTTTTGTTAAAGCGTCATCATTTCCGTAAATCATTGCAACTTTTTTCGCTCCAGTTCTTTCAACAGCTTTTTGAATAGCTGATGGAATCGCTAATGATTCTGGAACAGCATTTCTAAATACATAATCACCAATTTCAGGAATACCATCAACTGTAGTTGAAGTACCCATGATTGGAATACCATTTAAATCAACTTCTGGTGCTACTGCAAAAAATTCAGTACTTAATGTTGGACCAATAATCGCAGTAATTGAATCATCACTCATAATTTTTTGAGCTGCGTTAAGAGCTTGATCTGCTTTACCAGCTGAGTCTTCAATAACTAATTCAATATTTACTTCACCAAGTGCATTGATATCTTTTTGCGCTAATTTTAATCCATTTGTAATCGCTTCCCCGTAAGCAGCTCCTGCTCCAGTTAAATACGAAATGACACCAAATTTTGCGCTAATTAATCCACCTTCAGAATATTCTGAATTTGGATTTGGATTTGTTGTTGTATTACCTCCACCACATGCAGCAAGTAATAATAGCATAATAATTGATAATATTGAGAACAATTTATTATTGAATCCTCTCATCATCAATTCCCCCTTTTTTAGTTACTCTGTTTCATTTATATAAAACAATATAACTATTTAAGTACATTTAGACGAAAAAGTAAATGGTATTTTTATAACTCAAACTTCGCACCTAAATAATTAGATTCGATAGTTGGCTCTATTAGGTTCTTCATGATTTCAATAAAAACCTTGACAAAGTTTTTTAAGATACAAAAAACACCTCATTCTTTGGTATAGTGGATTTGTCGAGAATACA
>NZ_JBMIRP010000067.1:0-8012 GCF_049202975.1 Ureibacillus sp. MALMAid1270
GAAAATATTTTGATAATTAATTTCCAGTTTTAAAAAAATGAACATTAAAAAATCCCACCTAAAATAGGAGGGATGAAATAAATTGGTTTGAGGAAAATCCTTGAACCACAAAGCTCGGCGAATGCCGAGAGTCTATTAATATAAGAAGGAGGTAAGAATTCATGAGGATTTATGTTAAGAATAATGACGGGGAAATGGTAGAAGCTTTCCAAGTAAATGAAAACACCTATACTTTTGAATCAGAAAATAAAACATTTAACCTATTTCTTACAGAATCCAATGATGTGCCCAATTTTAGTACATTATCAGATGAACACAAGAAGCAAATAACAAAAGCTATTTTTTCTAATGATGAAATATTGGAACAGTTAAGTGATGCTAAGAAAAAGAGAAATCGCGACATTTCATATTATAGTGGGGATGAAATAGAATTTGATCACTTAGTGGATGAGATGAACCGTGACAGATAAAGAAATTCGCTATGAAGTTCTTTGGGGACAAAAAGCAAGATTGAGACTTGCAGAAATGAAACCCTATAAAATTGACCCGAAATTGGTGTTCCGAAATTCTAAGAATATATTGTCAGTAAAACCAAGGGAAAAAGCTTATGATGTTGTTGAGTTCCCTGATTTCGAGTTTAATGGTTATTACTGGATATATATTAACAATGTTATTATCGTATATGACATTCTCGAATCAGAGAAAATGGTGTTAGTTGATGCCTGTTATTCTGCTTTGACAGGTTTTACACTACAACATTTCTTTGGAGAACATGATACGGACCCACTATAACTTATACATCACACCTCTTTTCATGAGATGTGTTTTTTTGTGCCTAAATTTTTCAAGATAGAATTTAATCTTTAGTAAGTACTAGTACTTCTTTGAAGGGCAGGACATCCAAGAGTTAGAAAGAAGGATTCACATGACAACAAACAATACAAATGATTACCGAATAACTATAGTAAAAGACTTTGATTGTTTTTTACATTATTTTCAAAACAAAGCGGTTAAGTTAACGAAGACAAATGAATATATGACTAGGACGGATTTATTGGCCCTTTATGAGTTAATGTCTGAGCCTAAGTTAATGGTACATGAAAAGAGTAATCAACCTGCATATCCTATATTGCATTTGTTTTTCATCCTTGGGTTAGAGTTGAAGCTATTGCAAAAAACGAGTACAGGTAGTGGAATTAAAGCTACAGTCAATGAACAACGGTTAGGTGTTTATCGAAGTCTTACGCCATCTGAACAATACGTAACTTTACTAGAATGTTTTTGGCTAAAAGCAGATTGGGATGAACTGCAGGGTGGTTACCATAGAAGAGGACCAGATAATGTAGACTTTCTTTTTGAAACCCTTTCAGCTTATCCGATTGATACAAAAATCGAAATAAGCCAAGAGAAGGACTTAGAGGATATGTTGTACCGATATAATCATTTTCTCTTTTATTTTGAGCTTTTCGGTTTATGGAAAGTTGAAATCGATGATGAAATGACTAACCGGCTTAGTGTCAATTATCATGGGGCAAAAAGTTTAATACTGACACCTTTATTTTTAGAAATAGAACATGTTTTGAGAGATACGTTTGAGTTTCGTGAAGATATGAAAGCATTATACGAATCATTTGAAATGGATGGAGAAGTTGAACAAGATAGTGATAAACCTGATCTATTCGAATTATTACAACATCGATTTTCAGAAGGGCAGCTAGTAAATCGATTGGACGATGAAACGCAAGCGGTGATTATCGGAGAACATGTTTTTAAAGTATCTTTAAATAAATCATGCTGGCGAACGATGCAATTAAATGAGTCTCATAATCTACTAGACTTTCATTTACTCATTCAGCGCGCATTTGATTTTAATGATGATCATCTATACGCGTTTTACATGGATGGAAAAAAGTTTGGCAAAAAGGGATACTATTCAACAATGGACGTACAGGGGCCTTTTGTGAATGAAATTAAAATCGGCGAACTTCAATTATTTGTAGGACAAAAATTCCTATATCTTTTTGACTTTGGAGAGGAATGGGAATTTACCATTGAAGTGGTAAGAGTGACTGAAGGAAAATCAGGATCACAGGCAGCGATACTAGATAGTAAAGGGGAATCTCCGAATCAATATGATTTTTGAAGTCTTAATTTTGCCAGAAGCCGAGGGACTGGGGGCAGGGGGACACTGTTATATTTTCAAAAAGGTGTCCCATAGTTGAGACAAATATCTATCGAGTACTCTGTTGTGTAATCGTCCAATCAGTCTATCTTAAACAAGAACGTAGATTTCTATCAACTATTCTTAAATTTATTAATTTTATCATTTTTCATTCATTTTTAACAACTGACTATCTTTTGAATCTTTTTTAGTTAAATCACCAGAAGGCTTACCTAAAAAAGGACTATTTTTCTTTTTTACTCCCAATTTTACATCTCCTTTTTAATCGTGAATTTTTCTTCTAATTAAGCTTCTAAATTTAGAGTAAATGTAAAAATATACCTCATCTTAATTATTATTATACTTAGAGAATTTATTATTTGAAGTAAAAGTGTCAGAGAAAAATATGTTCTATTAAATTCTTTCAAATCTCAAAACCAATGGCAGTCGAAGGATTTATTGTTTATGGTAGATATAGTTTATCAATTTATATACAGTGATAGTATCCAAATATATCTAATTTGAAAAGGACTGTTCATCATGTTCATTAAAAAACACTTGCTCAAAATCCTTCTCACCATCACGGCAGCGGTCTTTCTTTTCATTATTTACTCCGCCTACAGCATCTGGTCCTTCAGCAACAAAAACCAGCTCGTAAAAACCGATGCAGCGATTGTACTGGGCGCGGCCACTTGGGAGGGGGAGCCTTCGCCAGTATTTCGAGAACGAATTAATCATGCGATTTGGCTTTATGAGAATGGGTATGTTGAGAAAATTATCTTAACAGGAGGAAAAGGAGAGGGTGAGCAGTTTGCAGAGTCTGAGGTTGCAAGGGAGTATGCTATTCCTATAAGGGTGAATTATCATTCATTTCATATTTCTCTGATTCATCAATTGCGTGGAATGCGTACAAAAATTGTATTTAGCAGATTCTTTAACGTTAAAAAATTAGATAATTTTAGTTTTAAAAACGATGATTTGATTATATAATTAAAAAAACGGCAATAATTTAAAATAAGAGAGGTGCCGAATATGGAGTATGAGAAATTATCGAAGATATTTTATAAAAAGGGAAATGAATTTTACGATAATGAAATAGAGAAAAGAAAAAGTAGTTACGGTAGTTATTTAACAAATCTAACGATTAAAGGGTTTAGAAAAGGACAAATAATTAGTGATTCTTACCAATTGTTTTATGTAAATACACACAGATTAATGTCTCTAAATAATAAAGTGTTAATGAATAGTTCAAAAATATCTTCTCTTATTAGCAAGCTTCCATTGTTCGTTATTGAGCCATATTTCCATAAATTAATTGTGAATGAAGCACAAAGTAATAATGAAATAGAGGGAATACGTAGTACAAAAAAGGAACTAAAGGAAGTATTAGGAGATGTAATGAATTCTGAAAAGAAACAAAAACGATTTAGAGGATTAATGAAAACTTATTTGTTTATTGATCAGATAAAACCTTTTACGGAAGTTTCGGATTTCAGAAAGCTTTTTGATGAGTTAGTCTCAGACGAAATAGAAAAGGAAGATAAACCTGACGGAGAATTATTTAGAAAAGGGTACGTTGAGATAAATGATGGATCTAATACAACCCATATAGGTGTAAATTCCGAAGTAAAAATAATTGAATCACTTAACGCCTTAGTTAACTTTCTAGAGGATGAACAACATCCGGAATTATACCGTTATATGGTAGCACATTATTATTATGAATATATACACCCTTTCTATGATGGAAACGGAAGAACAGGGCGTTTATTAGTTTGTAGTTATTTATCTAGATATTTAGAGAGATATTCGGCAATTACTTTTTCTTATGCAATAAATAAAAATAAATCAAAGTATTATAAAGCTCTTGAAGAAATACCATCTCCTTTAAACAAAGGTGAAGTCACTTTTTATTTAATGGACATGCTAGAGTTTCTTTTATCAGGTCAAGAAGGAATTATTGAAGATTTAGAAATAAATTTGTCCAAAATAGAACGAATTAAAGAATATTTTACAAGTGATATTTGGCATAATCGATTGGATGAATCTGATGTTTTAAGGATAATGACTTATTTAAGTGTATTTGTTAATGAAGAAACTGGTTTTTCTGTAATTAGGTTAATGAAGATTTCTAATAAATCAAGATATAAGCTAAATCAAATAATGAGTAATTTAGAAGAAGAGGGCTATGTTAAATTAGTGAGCCAAAGACCAAAAGAATATAAAGTATCTGATGAATTTTTAGAAAGTATTTTGGTTTTTTAAATCTATTACGTTATTAAACATGTAGTTGCGTAAACCGATGTTTAGGAAGGGAAAGGGGACAGCACTCTGTCCGAAGGCGCTGAAAAAGTGAACTTTTTTCGATTTAGATTATTATATTTTTTGGCGCATAAATACCTAAATTTGTTATCTCTTTACTTGTTTCAGAATTTTAACAATATGATTGAACTTTGCCTGCTTTTTTGAGGATAGTATTGCTGCTATCCTCTTTAAATTAACTGCTAATACAGTTAATTTGGCTTGTAAGGTCATGCTTTTTAGACTGTACCCTAAGGCACGATCTAATCCGTGGAAATTATAGGCCAAATTTAAAGAGGCGTCTTCTACCACTCGTTCATCAGAAAGTTTACAAAGACGTTGTAAAACTAGAAGTTTTACCATTAGTTCAGGTTCTTTCGCTGGTCTACCATAATATTTACTGTATGTTTTCTCAAGTGCTCTATTAATAAAACTAAAATCTACTTCATCGTAAAGTATTTTTAACATAGGGTTTTCTGGTATTCTATTGTATAATATTGAATAGATGCTTAATTGATTATCTTTTTCTTTAAGCATAAAATTACCCCCAGTTTGGTTTGGTTTCTAGTCAATTCCATTATACCAAATGTTGGGGTTTTTTTTTTCTTTTAATAGACTACATAATTATCTACCATTATTTAGGTGATGTTTTTCAGTGCCTTCGGACAGTAAAAGTGTCCCAGAAACCAACTGGGACACTTTTACTGTCCCCGCTGTCCCAGCAAACTGGGACAGAAAGACTGTCCCCAACGTCCCCGCTGCACCATATCTTTTTGACACTTTGTCTAATGTATCCCCATATGACCGGTTTTATAATGTGTTAATAATCATAACAAGCCACGTGATGATAGCTCCCTTGAGTGGTTGGGAAGTTTGAAAGGAGAGGTTTTATGACTTTAGTGAAGACAAAAATGCCTGAAATTGAGATTGATCATGTCAGTATGTATTATCAGACGGGCTCTTCTGAAGTGTTAGCGCTAAAAGATGTGACCGTTGATATTAAAAAGGGTGAGTTTGTTTCATTGCTTGGGCCATCAGGTTGTGGAAAAACTACTTTACTGAGGATCATGGCTGATTTGATTCAACCAACAAGTGGAATGATTAGAATTGCGGGTACAACGGCAAAGGAAGCGAGGTTGGCACAAAAGTACGGTATCGTTTTTCAAAACCCTGTTTTGTATGACTGGCGAAAAGTGAAAAAGAATATTACGCTCCCACTTGAAATGATGAAAGTAAGTAAAGCGGAACAAGAAAAACGAGCGGATCGCTTATTAGAACTAGTTGGTTTAACGAAATTTAAGGACAAATATCCTTGGCAATTAAGTGGAGGGATGCAGCAACGTGTTGCGATTGCAAGGGCACTTGCAATGGAGCCTGAGATTCTACTGATGGATGAGCCGTTTTCTGCTTTGGACGAGTTTTCGCGTGAACGATTGAATGAGGAACTTTTATCGATTTGGAGTGAGGTCAAAAATACGGTAGTGTTTGTCACTCACAGTATTCCTGAAGCGATCTTTTTATCTGACCGAGTGTTTGTATTATCCCCACATCCAGGGAGGTTATCGAAAGTAGTGGAAATTCCGTTACCTCGCCCAAGAACAGCTGAAATGAGAGAAAGTCCAGAGTTTTATCAATTAATTACAGAAATCCGAAACAGTTTTGAGGGGGTGTAGGCTTATGAACTTACAAGGACTTCTAAAACGTTCGGCTCCAACGCTTGTATGGCTAATTGGATTACTTATCATTTGGCAAATAAGCTCTTGGTTTTTACTAAATGTTTTACAAGTCCCCTTAGCACAATCGAAGCTCCCATACATTCATGAGTTAGTCTTTACGTTTACAGAATATAGCGGAACCCTTTTATATCAAGCTTCTATTACGATGAAAAGTGCAATCATTGGATTTGCTGTAGGTACATTTGTAGGGATCCTCTTAGCGATTTTTATGAGTTCATCAAAATGGATTGAGCAATTAGCGTTTCCTTATTTAGTTGCTTCTCAAATGATTCCGATTTTAGGATTAGCACCAATTGTTTACGGTATTGTTCGTGATGATGGAGTGTCTCGAATCATTATCGCTGCGTTTATGACTTTTTTCCCGGTCGTGTTAAATACGCTCCGTGGGTTACGTAGTGCAGAACCCTCTGCAGTTGAACTAATGCATTCATATGCGGCCAAACCGTGGGCAGTTTATTGGAAGCTTCGTTTTCCACAATCCTTACCAAGTCTATTTACAGGTCTAAAGATTGCCGCTCCATTATCTGTTACGGGTGCAATTTTAGTGGAATTAATGGGTGCGACAGAAGGAATTGGCGTTATTATGCTGCGCAACCTCTATTATGGTTCATCTCATGCTTATATGTTTTGGCTCACTGTTATCGTAGGTGCACTCCTTGGTTTCTTAAGTTATTTAGTGATTAGTTTGGTTGAACGGCTTGTGACACCTTGGCAACCAGAATTTCGAAAATCGGGAGGGGATGAATAAATGAGAGGGAAAACCGTTGAAGATAACTGGTTAAGTCAGTCGAGAAGCCAGGAAAATCCCGCTTTAAAAAGTGCCATTTTAAAACAAAGAAAAAAGCTGTCCAAACTTGGCAAAGTTTCAAGTAAGATTCTCATCCCATTATTTGCAGGGGTACTATTTTTCATTCTGTGGGAAGTTCAATTCTTTCACACTATATTTGGACTAAAGACGTATCAATTGCCATTGCCTTCCGTCATTATGGAGGCGATTAGAGAAAATTTAAATACACTAGTTTATTTTATGGGATATACATTTTTGGAAGCTTTCTTAGGAATGTTACTTGGATCTGCGCTCGGTTATCTTATTGCGTTAATAGGATCTGCATATCCAAAATGGGGAAAAGGTGGTTTAACTATTGTCGTTGCATTCAACGCCGTTCCGATTGTGGCATTAGGACCGATTATGAATCTATGGTTTGGGAATGGCATTAGTTCAAGAGTTGCCATTATTACCGTAATCACCATGGCCACAATGGCAGTTAATGCACATAAAGGAATGTCCAATGTGAACCCGTTATCCCTAGATTTATTGCACTCTTATGCAGCAAATAAGGTTCAAGTATTTCGTTACTTGCGTATCGCAAATAGCTTACCGTACGTGTTTACTGCATTAAAAATTAATGCAACTGCAAGTATGATTGGTGCAATTGTTGGAGAATTTTTCTATGCTTCAAAAGGATTAGGATATCTCCTTTCCAACTCCATAAAAGTTGCCCAAATGCCTTTAGGGTGGGCTTGTATCGTCATTGCTTCCGTTGTTGGAATCGTATTTTATCTAATCGTTGAAGTATTAGAAAAAGTCTTCATGAAATGGCATCAATCTGAAAGAACATAATAGTTATCTATTTTCACACTTATAAAGATAAATATTTTAAGAAGTTCATATGGGTAGTGTCAAAACTTCTATGAAAAACTGAAAATCACAATAGTTCAGGGCGGAAATCATTCTCCGAACGAGAGGACAATCGCTCTTGACAAACATTCCGAAAAGGTTGCGCCTTGTTTTTGAGGGCGAAGGGAAAAAAGTA
>NZ_JBMIRP010000068.1:0-5831 GCF_049202975.1 Ureibacillus sp. MALMAid1270
TTGAAAGATTTTTATCGTTCGTGATTAAGCCTGAACGTTCCCATTCTTTCACTTGGCGATACAGTGGTAAATATTGAATGAACTTATCATATATTAATTTTGCCAACACCGTTGGACCTGCAATACTTCGTGGAATAACCGGCATCGGCGCTTTTCCACGTTTAGTTGTTCTCGACGTGGGTTCTTAAGGACAAGAAACTTAAATTTATATAAAAGGCGTCTACGAGACGTCTTTTCAAGGACAAGAAACTTAAAATTCTAAGAAAGTTGTCCTAGCGACCGCTTCTTAAAGACAAAAAGCTCAAGAAATACAAAAAAGCTATCCTCGAGATCACTTCTCAAGAACATTAAGCTGGAGAACACCACAAAATGTCCTCGATCCAGTAACCTCAAGCCCTCAAGCACAACATCCTCAAGCTTTCCCACAAATCACCTCATAGCCACTCCAATATACAATACCCTCAATTAAATACCCAGTATGATATTTTATAATAATAATGGAATGTAAGAAGGATTGATTTATAATTTAAATAATAAGAAACCGATTGGTGGTAAGTTTATGAAAATAATTGATTTACATTGTGATGTTTTGAATAAATTAAGTCGATTTGAAGATATGAGTTTTTTAAATGATCCTCGTTTAGATTCAAACTTTGAACGCTTAAAAGCTGGTAATGTAAAAGTGCAAGTGTTTGCTATCTATGTTCATCCAAAAGTTCCTATCGAACAAAGATTTCAAATGGCATTAAAACAAGTGGAGGCATTTAAAAAGTATGTCCTTACAACTCCAGGTATAGTTCATATTACAGAATGGGAGCAAATTAAAGAGCTACAGGAAGATGAATTTGGTGCTGTTTTAAGTCTTGAAGGCTGTGATTGTATTGGAACAGATATAGAAAAATTAAAAGTTCTTTTAGATGCAGGAGTTAAACTTGTTGGATTGACGTGGAATTATGAAAATGATGTTGCGTACGGTAATTTAGAAGATCCAAACAAAGGACTAAAACCATTCGCTAAGACAGTCATAAATTATTTAAATGAACGAGATATCATTCTGGATGTTGCTCATTTAAACGATGCAGGATTTTACGAATTAATATCACTTGCGAAGCATGTTATTGCTAGTCATAGTAATTCAAGAACGATATGCGCTAATCCTAGAAATTTAACTGATGAACAGGTGAAGTTATTAATTGAAAAGGGTGGGAAAGTTCATGTAGTATTCTATCCACCATTTATAGAAAATGAAAAGGAACAAGCAACAATTCCGCAAATTATCGATCATATAAAACATCTTGTAAAACTAGTAGGAGTAGAGAGTGTTGGATTTGGTTCAGATTTTGACGGAATTGATTTTAAGGTGGATGGATTAACTAATGCATCTGAATATCAAAACTTAATAAATACTCTTTTACAACATTTTTCCGAAGAAGAAGTAAGAATGATGAGCTATAATGGTTTTGAGAAATACGTTTTATCTCTTAAAGCTTGAGTTATCTCAAGCTTTTTTATGTGTAAAAATTTCAACCTTATATATAAATATCCTACTATTGAAGAGATACAAATTGTATAACCATAAATAATGATATGATAGAATAGATATTGTGAAAAAAGTACGAGAAGTTTTTGTAATTTAACATAAACTATCATTTAACTGTACAGCTTGTTTTAAATTTTTATGTGCTTACAGTCATAATGTAGAACAACTATAAATGAAATCAAATTTGCCGTAAATATAGTGTGCGCATATGATTGTATTTCGTTGATTAGTTTTTTATTGGAGGGAATTTTCATGGATCATAAGTGGTTACAAACCACTGACGCTGAAGTGGGCTCTAAAAGTGCGAGATTACACTTTTATATAGAAACAATAGAAGTAACTCGTTTATCAGCATTAGCTTTTTATGCGGCTGGTGAAGATCAATTTAAAGGGAAACGATTCTTTTGGCAAAATCGAGAAAAAACATTTACATTAGTTGGACTCGGTCAAGCATATGTCATTGAGAACAATGAAAATGAAAATCGCTTTGATCATATTGAGAAAGAATGGTTAGCGCTTACAAAAAATATTGTCAAAGAGGATACTGAATCTCAACCAATTCTATTTGGAGGATTTACCTTTGACCCACAAAATAAAGAACGTAGTGAGTGGGATGGATTTCCTCAAAGTTATTTTACAGTAGCTACTTATCAGCTTGTTATACAAAATGAAAAAGCATATGTGAGTATTCATTTAATTACGGATCAAACAGATTCCTCACAACAGTTTGACCAGTTAAGAAAAGAGCGAGATCGTTTAATTCATGCAGCTCAAGTAAAAGAATTAAAAACATATGGTAAACCTGTCATGCTAAGCTATGAAGAACGTAACAAAGATGCTTATTTACAATCAGTTCAATCGGTTGCGAATTTAATTCAAAATAAGCAAGCCGACAAAGTCGTGATTGCTCGTTCATTATCATTGGAATTTGAAGGAACAGTTACTTCTCCTCAAGTTCTTTCACATGTAATTAACGAACAACCTGAAAGTTATTTGTTCGGTATTGAACGAGATGATTTATTATTCTTTGGGGCTTCACCTGAGCGATTAGTAAAAGTAATGAATGGACATGCTTATTCTTCATGTGTAGCAGGTTCTGTTAAACGTGGGAAAACGGCAGAAGAAGATCAAATGCTTGGACAAGAATTGTTGAATGACTCTAAAAACTTAGGTGAACATGATTACGTAGTTAAAATGATTGCAGAAACTTTTGCTAAAAATTGCACTCACTTTAAAGTACCGAAAAAGCCTAGATTGCTTAAAATTCGTGACATTCAACATCTCTATACACCTGTAGAAGGAACGTTATTGCCTAATGCAACCATTTTGCAATTAGTAAAAGATCTTCATCCAACTCCTGCATTAGGTGGTGTACCACGTAAGGAAGCGTTGTCAATTATTAGACGTGAAGAATCGATGAATCGTGGTTTATATGCTGCACCTCTTGGTTGGATAGATGCTGAAGGAAATGGAGAGTTTGCGGTTGCTATTCGTTCAGCGTCATTAGTGGAAAATCAAGCCATATTATATGCTGGTGGGGGAATCGTAGCAGAATCGGAAGCTATGTCCGAATACGAAGAGACGTTAGTGAAGTTTCGTCCAATGTTACGAGCTTTAGGAGGACAATTACATGAGTGAACGTGAAAAATTAACTGATTATGTTTATCAAATTGTTGTAGCTATGATCCAAAATGGAGTGGAGGATGTTGTCATCAGTCCAGGATCCAGATCAACACCTTTAGCTTATGCTCTTGCTTCGGCAAAAGATATTCAAGTTTATCGACAAGTAGATGAACGCTCAGCTGCATTTTTTGCGCTAGGGTTAGCAAAAGCAAAACAAAAACCAGTGGCATTGCTATGTACATCTGGAACTGCAGCAGCTAATTATTACCCAGCAATTATTGAAGCTAAGTATTCAAGAATCCCATTAATCGTCTTAACAGCGGACCGACCTCATGAACTTCGTGAAGTCGGTGCACCACAAGCGATTAACCAAATTCGACTATATGGGGAACATGTAAAATGGTCTGCAGAATTTCCAATCCCCGATGATGCTAAGCAAACGTTACCCTTTGTAGAACGTCATGTTGCAAGAGCTGTAACTATTGCTAGAACAAACCCATTAGGTCCAGTTCATATGAATATTCCGTTCCGTGAACCATTACTTATTAATTTTCAAGAATCCTTACCACCAGTGTCATTCAAAGGAAGTTTCATTGGTGAAATTACACCTTCAGAAGAATCTCGTTATGTGCTGACACAATTGATGAATCAAGCAAAAAAAGGATTTATCATTGTAGGAGAATTACCATTAAATACAGACTTACATTATATGTGGGAATTTGTACGCAAAGTAAAGTGGCCAGTTCTAGTGGAAAGTTTATCAAACATGCGGACGAATATTCCTGTGGATTGTAAACAATATATCTTTACTACATATGACGCTTTATTAAAAGATGAGGCATTCCGTAATAAGGTATCTGCAGATACAGTCATTCGTTTTGGAGCACAACCAGTATCGAAATTTTTAACGATTTTATTAAGTGAAACAATGCCTACGAATTATATTGTTGTAGATGAAGATCCAATGTTCCGTGACTCGACGTCAGTTTCGACACATTTTATTCATGGGGCAGTTGGAAAATGGCTATGTGAATTAAATCTACAAACAGATTTAGACGTAGAGTACTTTAATTTATGGCGTTCAAGCGAAGATTTAGCAATCCGCCATATAACAGAATACGTTCATTCTGAGACTGATGAAGGGGCTATGGTGCGTACTATAATAGAACATTTACCAGATGGTAGTGATTTATTTGTAAGTAGCAGTATGCCAATTCGGGACATTGATACGTTCTTGCTTCCAACAAGTCGCGATATTCAAATTTTTGCGAATCGTGGAGCGAATGGAATCGATGGTGTAATGTCGACAGCAATTGGTTTTAGCCAAGGACGAAAAGATCGCCAATTGTATTTGTTAATTGGGGATTTAGCATTTTTACATGATGTCAATGCATTCATTGCTACTAGATATCAACCATGTAATATTACGGTCATTGTATTAAATAATGACGGTGGTGGTATTTTCTCATATTTATCACAATCGACTGTAAAAGAATATTACGAGGATTTGTTTGGTACTCCAACAGCACTACAATTTGAACAAGTTGCACAAATGTATGACATGGAATACACACAAGTAAATGAACTAAATGAAATGAACAATCTTTTCAATCAAGAGAATGATAACCCGTTACGCCTTATTGAGGTATTTACTGATCGACAAGAAAATGTTGCGGCTCATCGAAGATTGTGGCAAAAGATTCATTCGGAGTTGAATTCGTGATGATGATTTCTGTAAGAGGAGTCAATTATCATGTTCAAGTTTGGAATGAAAATGCAAAAGACTCTTTAGTCCTTTTACACGGGTTTACTGGAAGTGTTGTTACTTGGGAAAAGGTAAGTTCCTTATTACCAACAACGATGAAAATTATTGCGATTGACCTATTAGGGCATGGAAAAACGGATGCCCCATCAAATGAGTTGCTTTATTCAATGGAAGAACAAGTTGAAGATTTAGAAGATTTATTTAAACAGTTAGATTTACATTCTTTTATACTCGTTGGTTATTCTATGGGTGGGAGGGTTGCTCTTTCCTATATTTCCACCTATCCAGAACGGGTTAAATCATTGATTCTTGAAAGTGCATCACCTGGTTTAAAAACAGAGGAAGAAAGAGCTAACCGTAGAAATTCAGATGAGGCACTGGCTAAAAAGATTGAACAAAATGGAATCGTATCTTTTGTTAATGCTTGGGAGAATATTTCTTTATTTGAAACTCAAAAGAAATTATCAAAAGATACACAACTTGCTATTCGAAACGAACGTTTAGCTCAAAGGGAAGTTGGTCTAGCGAATAGTTTGCGCGGAATGGGAACAGGTGCACAAAAATCCCTTTGGCCACTTTTGAACC
This sequence comes from Ureibacillus sp. MALMAid1270, assembly GCF_049202975.1. Taxonomy (NCBI): domain Bacteria; kingdom Bacillati; phylum Bacillota; class Bacilli; order Caryophanales; family Caryophanaceae; genus Ureibacillus; species Ureibacillus sp. MALMAid1270. The sequence goes on from NZ_JBMIRP010000068.1 coordinate 5,514, forward strand.
AGATCACGACTCCTGTATATTTAATCTCAGGGGAGCTAGATGAAAAGTTTTGTTTAATCGCTCAAGAAATGATGGATGAACTACCAAACGCTAAACATATGATAATTGCTGAAGTAGGACATGCAATTCATGTGGAAAATCCGACACAATTTGCTACAATAATAAAGGATGTCTATCATAAATAGAGTCTCGGAATAAATAACAATTTTTCTGGGTGAAATGAACCAAAATTACTGGAAATTGGATTGGAATGGCCTGCACACTCATTATTTTCATTGTATTTTCAAAAATGTCCATGACAAAGAAACCTATTGCCAT
>NZ_JBMIRP010000069.1:0-17981 GCF_049202975.1 Ureibacillus sp. MALMAid1270
CTAGAGTGTTAATTTCAATATTTGTATTTACGTTAATTTGCATATACATAACATCCCACCTCAGGAATATTATGTATCTTATTGTCGAAACTGTACATACTTAAACAATCAATACTGTACATTCTTAAGTTAGCATTTATAAAGGGTAAAAAAACATCAGTATATTTATTCTTACTTTAGTGGTGTATAGGGAGATTTTAATGCTACTTTTTTTCACAAACCCATATCCAGACGAGTTGTTGTATTCAGCCATTGCACGATACCATTTTTATATTGGTAATATTGATTGTAAAGACACGTTGGAAGAGTTGTTTGGCAGTCGCTCTGTGGTTCCAAGTGTGGAGATTGGTAGCCATTTTTCTATGTTGGCAGAGAAGCTTGGTGCCCATTATTCTATTGAAAACCTTTTAGCTAATCACACGATTTATCCTTATTATGCTATATTCCTTTCTAAAGAACGGCAACTAGAAATATTAAAGGACGTTTCCGAGGATGGACAGGGTCTTTATCCAAGATTAGGTATGGTAGCAGGAAGCATATGTAGAAAAGAAGGGCTTTATTATTGCACTGAATGTGCAAATCAAGATAATGAAAAATACGGTGAGCCATACATACACCGTGAACATCAATTGCAAGGCATAAACTATTGTCCTCATCATGAATTGTCTTTAAGAAAATATTCTACGACAACTAATAGTAGAATTGAATACATTCGATTTGAATTAAAACAAATGAATCTTTCAACCGTCTATGAAGCTGATCCCTTTAAAGAAATATCTATACATTTATCAAAACAGGCGTATAAGTTATTAAAAGTCCCATTACATCAAATTACAAGAGAAGAAGTTAAGTTAAAATACCGTAAATTATTACGGGTGAAGGATTTAGTGACAGTATCTAATAGGATACGTCAAAATGATTCGTATCAAATGTTTCAATATAGTTTTCCGGAAGGTTTTTTAGAGCTATATGAAAGTGGACTAGATATTGATGATGAATACAACTGGTTAAAAGTAATTACTCGTAATATGAAACGCCATGTTCATCCTTTTAGACACTTATTAATGCTTTATTTTCTTGAACTGGATGTTGAAGATTTTATCAGTCTGAATGCAGATGAAGGTCCATTTGGCAGTGGGCCATTTCCTTGTTTAAATCGAGCTGCGTCACATTTTAATAAGCTAGTTATTTCAAGTGTTGAGGTAACAAGAGATTATAATACGAATGCTCCAATTGGCACATTTTCATGCTCTTGTGGATTTATTTATGCTAGAAAAGGTCGTGACCAAACAACAGAAGATCGCTTGCGTATAGGCAGGGTAAAACAATTTGGACAAGTATGGCAAGAAAAGTTAGAACAATTATCTAATGAGAGATTAAGCATAAGAGCAATTGCTAGAGAATTAGGTGTGGATTCTAAAACTGCTAAGAGGTATTTATCAAAAGATGTCGAAATAAGTAAAAGAGAGGTTACTGACAATCAAGAATTATTGGCACAGTACAAACAAGACATTGTAAAGTTGGTGAGGGAATTTCCACAATTATCTCACACAGGTATACGATCAAAATGTGAAAAACAATATATATACTTATACCGCCATGATAAAGATTGGTTAATCGATATATTGCCCTCTAAACAAAAGAAACATGAACCTTCTACAATTGTTGATTGGTCAAAGCGTGATCAAGAATATTCAGTTAGAATAAGAAAGCTATATAAAGAACTATTAGAACTAGAGAAGCCAGTCCGTATCACAAAGTCTATAATCGGTAATATACTAGGGATTTTAGCGAATTTAGAAAGTCATTTAGATAAGTTACCCAAAACAGAAATGTTAATATTGGAAATAACTGAATCTGTTCAACAATTTCAAATTCGTCGCTGTTGCAAGGTAATCGATAATATGTTACTTCAAGGAAAACAGGTACTTCTTTGGAAGGTACAAAGGATTGCGGCAGTGAAGTCCCATCATTTCCATGAGATTAAGCCATATTTAGAGAGCTATTTGCAGCAGAAACAGGATGTGAAGAACAATGAGCAAACAACCAGTTAAATTGAATAATTGGCCATTTAAAAATGGAGAGCAAGCTCAATTAACTTGGATTAGTTCCCCTTTTTTGCAAGAAAAGAAAATTATGATTTATGCATATTTCAGATTTAAGAGTAGAACGGAAAAAATTCTTGCAGATTGGGGGACCTTACCAGCTTTAGCTATCCAGCATTTTTATTTGAATGGCGATATTAGAAAAAGTATCGCACCAGTAGGAACAGATGAAATAGAAATAACAATTTACCCTAATAATGTAAGCTTTTTCGAAAGAGAATGGGCTATATTTGGTACTAATGACAAAGATATTTCTCGAAGTTTCATCGTTTCTTGTGAAAATAAAAGATATACTCTTCCATTAATTGAAGTTGTACGAAGCATTTTAGCACCAAACCGCTTTTTACTTTATCGTCTTTTTGAAATAAACTCTTTTCCACAATATTTTATTGAACAGCACGAAGCGACCAAAATTCACCTCGATTTTTCATCATTGTACCATAGCAAATACACCCAAGATAACTTTCTCTACCAATTAGTGTGGTTACTATCAAATCAAGATTTAAGAAGAGTATTTGAAAATGTTGCCTACATATTTATTAATAATGGCATTTTAAAATTTAATTGGTTATTTACGCAGCCAATTACAATTAAAGCAATTGTTAAGCCCTGCTCCACTGGTGGCACAATACTTAGAATTACCAATGTAAAGAATAAGCAAATTCCCTATTCTGAAATTTCATTCACTCATCCTGAAGTTTTTCAAACTATGAAATCAGGAGAAGCAAAAAAGTATACCCTACATAGCAAACTGGGCAATGGTGTTCAGCAAAGTGAATTAACATTGGATGAAGAGGTTGAAGGTACAACAGTTAACTTTGATTTAATTGAAATGGATAATCAAATCCATGAGTATATGGGATTACCAAAAGTCACGAAAATCCGAAGAAATTCAAATAAGAAGCGTGACTTTGAAGATGAAAATACGAAGAAACACTTTGTTAATGATCAAGGTGAAAGAGCAACTTCAGATGTCGGTGGAAGTACAGTTGCTAAAGGTTTAGAAACTAAATCGCTTTATGATATTCAGGTACAAGGAGAAATGGGGGAGTTTATCAAAGTTCTGAAGGTATTAGAGAATTTCCCTGAAATACAGTCGATAAATGTAACACAAGGGAGTTTAAAAGAGTTTACTCATACAAAACGGTTTGTTTATTTAAGTGATGGTATCACGGAAAGGAAGTATGTGATTGCTGAAATTAAGCTATTTGTAAGTAAAGAAATTAGTGTAATTGAAGTTGAGCGTGAAGATAGAGCCTTATCAACATTAATATTGTTCATCAATTATCCACAGAGCAAAAGGTACATCTACCAACAAATTTTAAGTGAAGTAATTGATAGTCAAGGAACTTGGAATAAAGAACAACTAAAAGTAACTGAAATAAATTTTTTAACTTTGAGACATGGGAAGAAAGATATTGGACATAGGGCCAAGTTATTACTCGAAAAGTTTATTTAGTGATTTAAAGAATTCAGTGAATATAAAATGATATTTATAAACAGGCGGATAATTTTCTAAGGTAAAGTAATACATACCTTGTTAATAAAGTGGAACAGGAAAGTTGTTAGTTGAAAATTGAGGTAAGCATGATAAAAATTGGAGTGGCAATAAGTAAGTCAAGAGACGTTATCAATAGAACAGAAAATATATTAAACAAGCTAACATAATATAGATTATGATGAAATTAGACTTGATAAAGTATATTTTTAATTATTTTTTAATTAAGGAGAGAATAATAATGCCAAAAATAAACTTTAATGTTCATGCATATACAGCACGACTAATTGGGAGAGAAAATGTTTCGAAGTTAGAAGGAGCAATTCTGGAATTGGTTAAAAACTCGTATGATGCAGATGCTTCTCATTGTATTTTATATTATGAAGATTCGACAAACACTTTTTTTATTGCAGATAATGGACATGGGATGAATAAAGATATAATCCAAGAACATTGGATGACAATTGGAAACTCATCAAAAGTTAAGGACTATAAGTCTGTAAAAGGAAGAATTCAAACTGGTGCTAAAGGTATAGGACGGTTTGCTTTGGATCGTATTTCTGACATGTGTAGAATGTTGACTATAACACAAGATTCTAAGTTGGAATGGAATGTGAATTGGAGTGATTTTGACTCTGGTAATAGAATCACTGAAGTTTATGCAGATTTAGATGATGTTGATTACAATATTAATGACTTTTTTAGAGAAATTAAAAATGAGCATTTAAAAGAATTAGTTTCAAGTAAATTTGATTCAACCTGTACAATTTTTAAATTAACAAATTTAAGAGATGACTGGTCTGTATCTTTAGTAGAAAGAATAAAAAACAATCTAGCTACACTTATTCCTCCGGAGATGGAAAACATTTTCAAAATATACTTTTTTGGTGAGGATACGAAAACAGAGGATGCAAAAGTAGGCAAAAAGGATGGATTGTTTTCATATGACTATAAGATTCAATTTAATTCAAATTCAGACGGAAATGTTGAAATAAAAATAAACAGAGATGAATTTGACTTTGGTGATAAGCTTGAGACAATAATAAATGAAGCTGGTTTTTCTTTAAAAGATCAAGAATACTTTTCGGGTGTTCCAATAGTTTATAATAAAACCTTATATGAATTGATGCCAAGTAAAAACAATTCATATATAGATAGGATTGGTTCATTTTCAGGTGTTTTATATTTCTCAAAATTGCAAGCTACAATGTTAGAGAAAGAAAAATATTATTATAAAGATTTTTCAAATAGAAGGGATTACAAAGAAACTTTTGGTGGAATAAAAATGTATAGGGATAATTTTAGAATTCGTCCTTATGGGGAACCTAAAACATCGAATTATGATTGGCTTTTATTATCGAATAGAAAAGCGAAATCGCCTGCTGCAATTGCTAGTAAGGGGCAATGGAAAGTGAATTCTGACCAAATGTTAGGATCAATATATATATCAAGAACAAATATTACGTTACCAGATCAAGCTAATAGGGAAGGTATCGTGGAAACACCTGAATTTAGAAGCTTTAGGGAGATCCTCCTAGGAATCATTAAATTGTTTGAGGAAGATCGACAGTATGTTATGAGGTTATTAAACCAATATTATGAGAATACTCATTTCACTGAACAGTACGAGAAGGAGATATATACAAAAGCGAAGCAAGATGAAAAGAATAAAGAACATGGGCCTGATATTGGAAATTTAAATGGAGACAATAAATCAAATAATACATATTCTCCACAACTAATAGAGGCAACTAAAGCAAAGACAGTTATTGAAAATAAAGAAAATATTATACGTGACTTAGAGGATGAAAATCGTTTGTTAAGAGCGTTGGCAACAACAGGGATTGTAACAAATACTTATATTCATGAAATTAAAGATTCTACTCATAAACTGAGTATGAAGATTGTCATGGCAAAGGAAGCATTGGAATTAGATGATAATAAAATCGAAGCGATTGATTATATAAATGAAGCAAGTGAAATTAAAAATTCATTTAATTCTTGGTTTAAGATAACAATTGAGTCGGTTAGGAGAGATAAAAGGTCTATGAGAGAGATCGATCTTCAACATTTATTGCAAGGTCTAGTCTCTTCATGGAATGATGTAGCAAGTAATAAAGGCATTCGTGTTAATTTAAGTATAGAGGAAATAAAATTCAAGTGTTTTCCTTATGAGCTTGAAACCTTATTTAATAATTTAATTACAAATAGTATAACTTCGTTCGATAGTATAAGCGTGGACAATAAAGAAATCAACATTAAGGTTTATAACTCTGACTCAGGTATAATAATTGATTATTTTGATACAGGTTCTGGGTTAAGTAAGGGTTACAAAAATAATCCAAGAGAAATATTAAAACCTCATGAAACCGATAAATTCAATGAATTAGGTGAAAAAATAGGGACTGGAATGGGAATGTGGATTATTGACAAGACTGTTGGTGAGTATAATGGTGAAATCGATTTATCAAAGAATATCTCTAGTCCTTCAGGATTTCACATAAAGATAAAACTAAATGGAAAAACTAAAATTTTTTGATGGGAGGAAAAAATTTGTTCAAAGTAGGTTTTGTCGACGATGACTCTAATGCGTATAGAGATTATAAGAAACGGTTATCTAGAAAAGAAATCGATTTGCTATATATAGAGAATTGGACCAAATTAAGTGATATTGTAGACTGGATATTGTTGAATTCAATAGAGTGTCTAATTGTAGATCATAAATTAACTGCAAAATATGCATTTCAGGGTACCAAGGTAGTATCTTATATAAATCACCAGCTACCAGACTTACCCTGCCTAATACTAACTAATTATCCGGAGGATTCAAAAGATGAGAATTTGGTAATTAAAAATCTAATTCTAGATCGTAATATCATGTCTTCTGATGATATAAGTGAAATTTGTGATACCATAAAACAAGCAGTATATGTTTTTCGTAATAGGTTAGAAATACATTTATCGGATTATGAAAATTTATTGAAGAAAAGAAAGACCAATAATTTAAATTTAGAACAAGAAGAAGACTTTTTGCATTTGTATAAATTATTAAGATCCTATGGCGAGGTTGATGATATTCCTCATGAATTACTTAAAAGTAATGTTAATAAAAAAGTAGATAGTTTAATGGAAAAATTAGATCGTTTTATTGAATTAAATAAGGAGTAAGTCTATGGAAACAGCAATTGGATACAGAGTTCATGGAGACGTAAAAATAAAAAGAAGAAAAAACTACTCTGTAGAGAATCATTATTCAAAGTATCGAGAGTCACTTACTGAAGATTTTTCTCAACTATGTGGTTATTGTGGTAAACATATGGTAGTTTCAAGAAAAGGTTTTGAAATCGATCACTTTGTTCCAATTTCTACAGATAGTGATAGAGAAACAGATTATAACAATCTCGTTTTTTCATGTTTTACTTGTAACAGAAAAAAAAGTAAAAAATGGCCAACCAAAAATAAAGACTTGTGTAATGATGGTTCCCAAGGTTTCGTTGATCCAACATCTGATGAATATGACATACATTTAGGGCGAAGTTCCGAAGGATCAATTGAATATTTTACTGATGTGGGCAAGTACATGTATCATGTGTTTAAATTTAACCTTCGTCCTACAGATATTGTTTGGAAATGTATGGAGCTTAATAAACGTAAGGAACTGTTATATGAAATGAAAAAAAGCAAGTCGCTTGATTTGCAGGAATTAGAACTTTTTATGGATATTCAAGAAGAGTTAGATAACCTATTTGAGTACATACTAGGAGAATAAATATGGACAAAAAAAAGACTGGGTCATTTTATACTCCTAAGCCGTTAGTTAAATACATGTGTGACTATGCAATGAAGAAAATTCAAGCAAATAATATTTTAGAGCCTTCGGTTGGAGATGGTAGGTTTTTAGATGAATTAGTAAACTTTCAAGATATATGTATAGATGCAGTTGAGATAGATGAACAAAAAATCAATGTTCTTAAAAACCAAAGAAGGATATCAGTAAATTTATTTTGTACTAACTTTATGGATTATGCAATTTCTGAAGATAAAAAATATGAGTTAATAATTGGAAATCCACCCTATGTATCAAAAAAAAATTTGTCAATTGAAGAAAGGGAAAAATGTTTAAAAATACTTCAATACTGGTCCCTTTCAGAAGAGATATTTCAAAATACTTGGGTTTCTTTTGTATTAGGAGCATTAAAACTGTTAGATAAATCGAAAGGTGCTCTCTTTTTTGTACTTCCCTTTGAATTTTTACAAGTCCATTACGCAGCAAAACTAAGGACATTTCTTGAAAAAATGTTTAATTTCATTGAAATAACTACTTTTAAAGAAAGTGTTTTTCCCGAAATTGATCAAGATGTTTGCTTAGTGTATCTCAGTAATGAGCAAAAGGACATAAATCCAATTGTAAGATACATAACAGTAAAAAGTATAAATGATTATACACCAATTGAAAAAAGTGAAATCAAGAGAAATAAGCCTTTAACAAAATGGTCTAATGCAATATTAAATGATAACGAAATAGAATTATTAAAAAGTCTATCAAATAAATATCATAAGGTATCTGAATTGGGGCATATATCACCTGGTATAGTTACTGGTGCAAATAATTTTTTTATTTTTAACAATTTACTTGTTGATAGTATGAATTGTAAGGATCAAACCATTCCTATAATACAAAAAAGTTCAAATATACCGAATCTACTACTCCTTAATAAGGGGGATTTTGAGGAATTAAGTAAGAGTAATAAAAACACTTCTATGCTTAACCTTAATATGATTGATCCAGTAGATTTTTCTGATGAATTAAAGAAATACTTATTGACAGGTATCGAGAAAGGCATAAATAAAAGATATAAGTGTTCTATAAGAAAACGTTGGTATGATGTACCAGTTTTAAACTATGGAGATTTAATGTTTTTTAAGAGATATAATCTATTACCTAGACTACTTGTAAATAAAGCAAGTGTTTATACAACGGACATTGCATATAATATTAGGTTACAAGAATACTTTCATGCGCCTTCAGTTGCTTTTTGTTTTTATAACTCCCTTACCTTAACTCTTTGTGAATATCAGGGACGTTTTTATGGTGGAGGTGTTGGTGAACTGGTTCCGAGTGAATTTAAGGCTTTATGTTTGCCTTATAAAAAAATCGATGGAAATGATATTAACAAGTTAGATGAGATGCTAAGAAATAATGAAAAATTAGAAAAAATAATTAACTTTGTAGACGAAAAAGTACTAAGTGAGTTAGATGAACAAGAGCTTGATAAAATAAAGAAAATCCGACATAAATACCTATTACGCCGGATTAAAAATCTTTAAATGGAAAGATAAACTGATGTCCATCAGGGACGTTTAGCAGCTTTAATGAAGTCTAGGAAGATAAAATAATCGTTGTTTCTTGTAAATAAATCAGAGCAACTAAGGGATTTTTATATTTAGGAAGTATGTGTTAAGTGGGTAGTCAGGTTGATATCCATTAACTAATTAGTTCTTTTAAATGCAAATAAAAAACGAATTTTTATAAATTATGCCCCGAATAGCTCCACTTTTCAAAGTGGCATCATTCGGGGTTTAATTAATTGATGAATTTTTCACTTGACATGAAGGGTAAATATAAATTATTCTTTTTTAAAGATACTGAAAATTCTGCAAAATGAAATATCACTTCGGTATAAACTACTTAATGTAGTTTAAATAAAAATAAAGAAGAGGTGTTTTTGTATGAGTCTTTTAAAAAGTATTAAAGTCCCCTTAACTGAGCTTCAAAAAGAAAAAATCAAAGTAATTGATGAATTTGATTACAATCCAATTAAGACAAAATTCAAAGAAGAATTTTTAGATTTAACGGATCGATATTTATCAGATGGTATTGAAAATTTAAAGCGATACTATGTAGTGGCATTATTAGATCCAGAGAATATGCATGCTGTTTCGAATTATGTAGATCCTTTTTGGCATATTCACTTAGTTTTTACAAAAGAGTATCATGCGTTCTGTAACGAAGTTTTTGGTCAATATATTCATCATAGCCCCCTACAACGAGAAAACCGGGAAATGGTGAATCATGTAAGAGCTTTATATAAATATACAAGAGAAATCTACGATGAAATTTTTACTTCAGTAGATGATAATTGGTGGCCAGCAGCAGAATCTGCAACTGAGATTTGTTACCACTATCCTGTTTTTTCAGAAGATATACTAAGGGATGCAGTATTCCCTAAAAAACCTGAACTACTTCCAACATATGCAGTTTAGTTGTTTTTGTAAAATTTTGTATATTAATTACAAATAAAATAAATTCTATGAAGAGAACAGTAGCATTTTATTTTAAACTACAGCGAGCTGATATCTGGTGAAAAGTCAGCGTTTAGGTATTATGTGAATATCGCCTCTGAGAAGCTAAATTGAAGATATAGTAAATTTAGCCGGTTTTTCTGCCGTTATTAAGGAAACGTATATTTATTACGTTGCTAAGTGCTATTGAATTAGATTCAATAGAATTAGGGTGGTATCACGGCTAAACCCCGTCCCTGTTTGGGATGGGGTTTTTATTTGTTTATTAACTTGTATAGAGGGAGTGTAATATTTGAATAATAACCAAACAATTGCAGAACGAGAACTAAGACTTCGACAATTTTGGAAAGACTCTAATATATTTGGAAAATCTATTAAAAATCGTCAAGAAAGCACGCCTTTTGTATTTTATGAAGGACCACCAACAGCTAATGGTTTACCACACGTTGGTCATGCTTTAGGTAGAACAATAAAGGACGTAGTAGCACGTTACAAAACGATGCAAGGTTTTTTGGTTGAAAGAAAAGCTGGTTGGGATACTCATGGTTTACCTGTTGAATTAGGTGTTGAAAAAGAGCTTGGAATTTCTGGTAAACAGGAAATTGAAAGTTATGGAATTGAACCGTTTATAAAAAAATGTAAGGATAGCGTGTTCACATATGAAAAAATCTGGCGTTCCTTTACCGAAGAACTTGGCTATTGGGTAGATTTGGATGATCCTTATCTAACTTTAAGTAATGAATACATTGAAAGTGTATGGAATATTCTAAGTAAAGTACATCAAGATAAACTCCTGTATAAAGGACATCGTGTATCGCCATATTGTCCTAGTTGTCAAACTTCTTTAAGTTCACATGAAGTAGCACAAGGCTATAAAGATGTAAAAGATTTATCTGCAACCGTAAAATTTAAACTTGTAGATCGTGATGAATTTTTCTTAGGTTGGACAACAACACCATGGACTTTACCAGCAAATGTTGCTCTTGCAATGCATGCAGACTTAACTTATGTAAGAGCTGAACTAGACGGAGAGATTTATATCGTTGCAAAATCTCTTGTATCTAATGTGGTTGGCTCCGGAGCTAAGATTATTAGTGAACACAAGGGAATCGAATTTGAAGGTGTAGGATATTATCCTCCTTTTAATTATGTAAATGTAGAAAAAGGTCATATTGTATTGATGGCTGATTTTGTTAAAGAAACAAGTGGTACAGGAATTGTTCATATCGCCCCAGCATATGGTGAAGATGATTTTCGAATTGTAAAACAATATGATCTTTCATTTGTTAATGTTGTTAATCAGCAAGGTAAATATACAGATGTGGTTTCTGATTTTGCTGGTAAATTTGTAAAAGATTGTGATGTTGAAATCATTAAGCTATTAGCAAACTCAAATTTACTTTTCCATAAGCAAAAATACGATCACAGCTATCCATACTGTTGGCGCTGTGATACACCCTTACTTTATTATGCAACTGATAGCTGGTTTATCAAGATGTCAACCTTAAAGAACAAACTACTTTTAAATAATGCAACAGTTACATGGTATCCAGAGCATATAAAAAACGGACGATTTGGTAACTTTCTTGAAAATGTAGTTGATTGGAATATCAGTCGAAATCGCTACTGGGGAACTCCTTTAAATGTATGGATTTGTACATCTTGCGGGAATGAAGAAGTACCAGAAAGTATAGAAAAATTAAAAAGTTTAGCAACTGTACCTCTTCCAGACAACTTAGAATTGCATAAACCGTATATTGATGAGATTACATGTAGTTGTCCAAAGTGTAACCATGAAATGAAGCGTACATTAGAAGTTATCGATGTATGGTTTGATAGTGGTTCTATGCCATTTGCTCAACATCACTATCCATTTAAACAAGAAGCATTCAAAAAACAATTTCCTGCGGATGTAGTCATCGAAGGTATTGATCAAACTCGAGGATTTTTCTATAGTTTATTAGCTGTTTCAACCCTCTATACAGGTCAAGCACCTTACAAAAATGTGTTATCATTAGGACATGTTTTAGATGAACATGGACAGAAAATGTCGAAAAGTAAAGGGAATGCCTTAGACCCCTTAGAATTAATGAATAAATACGGCGCAGATGCATTACGTTGGGCATTGGTTGTCGATAGTTCTCCATGGAATCCAAAGCGGTTTTCAGTAAAAATTGTACAGGAAGCTAAGTCCAAGTTGTTAGATACATTTGAAAATACCTTTAATTTTTATTATTTATATGCGTCGATTGATGGATTTAAATTCAACTCCACCCTTCCAGGAAATCCAACAAAGATGGATAAGTGGATCCTGTCTCGACTGCATAGTACACTTTATAAAGTGACAACATTCATGGATGATTATCAGTTTACACAGGCAAGTCGCGAAATTGCAAAGTTAATTGATGATGTAAGCAATTGGTATGTTCGCAGATCTAGACAACGTTTTTGGGCTTCTGGTTTCTCAGAAGATAAGCGAGCAGCTTTTAATACATTGTATGAAATACTTTGTGTACTATGTAAATTATTAGCTCCTTTTACGCCATATATAGCTGAACATATTTATTTGCAACTGCAAAGTGAAAGTGTTCATTTACAGGACTATCCCAAAGTCAATCAATCATTAATAAATAATCAGCTTGAACAAGAAATGAATCATGTTGTAAAAATAGTCGAACTTGGCCGAAGTATAAGAAATTCTGAAAACTTAAAAATAAAACAACCATTAGCTGAAATGATAATTAATTCAAGTAAACATTACGAGGCATATCAAGACATTATTCAAGACGAACTAAATGTAAAGAAAATTCACTGGATAGAAGACTTAGCAGGTTTAGAAGATATATCATTAAAGCTCAACTTTAAAACAGCTGGTACTACCTTTGGAAAACATGTAAATGATTTGAAAAAATATATTGATAATATATCGTCTATAGAAAAAGAAACCTTACTAAAAGAAGGAAAAATAGAAGTACTAACTTCTGGAAATTACTTTGAATTAGATATGACGCATGTTATAACAGAATCACAGGTGCAAGATGGTTATACTCTTGCCGAAGAAGGGCCATTAAAAGTACTATTATGTACCAAATTAACACGTGAACTGATTGAAGAAGGACAAATTCGTGACTTTATTCGCTGTATCCAAGATAATCGTAAAAAAATGAATTATCCAATTGAAAAACATATTAATCTTCATGTTCTTTGTTCATTGGAATGTCAGGAATTAATTGTTCGGTTTGAAAACTTAATTAAAATGAATGTATTGGTACAAGATATAGCATTTGTTTCATCAATTGATTCACAATCTGTCATAAAATATGAATTAGGTAAAAATGAGTTAAAATTTACTATGAATTTAAACTAAAGCTTGAGTAAGAATATATTCTAAAAAATAACTGTTTTTCATTAATTACTCTTTTGATAAAGCAGCTAATAATAATATTCCTACAAGGCATTTTTTGAACAGAGTTACTTTATTACAATTATAACGCGATGTTTTATTCATACAATCAAAGAATTCTAATTGAACTTTAATCAAACTTTTTTATAAAACGGAATGTTCATTTTAAAAGAAACCTATTCATTTTGATCAATCTTTTTTTAAAATGAATGGGTTTCTTCTATATGTAAAGAAAACGTTTGCATCATACATTTGATCAAACTTTATTCCAAACCTACAGTAATCTACTCCGTCACTAATAAAGAAATGATAGAGGATCTATCTCAATTCTTTCATCGTGATATCCGAATTAATAACACACTCTATTTTGGAAGTCTTGAAAATCCACGAATACATATGCTCAAATTTCCAGCAAAAACTGAGAGAGTTTCCTTACGATTAAAGAGAAATGTCTATGAAGTTGTTAATACATTATCCTATGCACTAGATTGTAGTGTTTCTAGAGTAGTAAGTTTATTACTAGAAAGAGGGATGCACGATATTAGATTCGTAAATACCTACATCAATACGAACTTGAATTCAATTGATGAAAGACGTAAAAAAGAATTACAAAAGATATTGGATTACATTAATGGGGAACTGGAAGAGGAAATCACTTTAGCTGCGCTTTTATCGTATATTGCTGCTGAATTTAAAGATCCGCTCAAAACGTCTAAACAAGCATTTGAAGATTTCTTTAGACAATGGAAGGGGAAGTAAGTTCAAGACTAGAATATACGGTTTTAACCATTGAACAAGTAAAATAACAAGTGGTATAATCATTCGCGAATATAGCATAATATAAAAAAGCGAGAAACCCTATTGGGTCCTCGCTTTTTTAGTTGTTATAGTTTACTAGTGTCTTTAATTGGTTCAATTAAAGGTAATAGAAATATTAGCATTACCAACTGATAGCTTTTGGATCTCCAGCCCTACTCCATTGCCCTAGAGTGTTTGAAGATTCCCAAGAAGCACTAATATTCAACGGGAAAGAGAAAGTGACATCTTTTAAATAAACTTTTTCAGACGACCAAGTATGAGTCCAACGAGAGTGCATCATGAATTCTCCAGAAGTTGTAGTCGGTTTAGAAATGTAGAACCATGCACTACCAGCGCTTCCTATTCCTTGACTTCCACCTCTATCACTAATTACGAACACAACACCGCTATCTTTGTACTCATCAATCCAACCTACACCTGGGAATGCAACTCCTTCAGCGTCAAAAACAGTAATTCCGCCTTTTTGAGCAGAAGTAGTAAGCGCTTGATTATTGCGAGCTATAGACATTGCAAAAATATCATATGCATTACCAGCTGTACTTTCCCAATCATATTCTACCCAAAATTTATCATATTCCCACGTAGATTGTGCTAAATACAGACCAGGATATTCTGAACTTTTATAGAAATAGTTATAAACCGTTGCGCCTCCACCAACAGTTAATGGTTGAATTGTCGGTGAACCTTCTTCTGACTTACTAACTAACTCCCAACCTAAATTCTCCAAATCTTGCGGTGTAACAGCATAGTTTTCTAGAAGTTCATCTGTAGTTTCCATAAACTGCAATTCTTCCTCGGAATACGTCTCCAATTCAACTGCTAAACTACTAGTTGAAAAAACTGTCGTAGATAGAACTAACATTGAGATTAAAGAAAGTAGTATAGTCTTTTTCACTCAAATTACCTCCTAAGATTTTGATATTCAGCTGAATAATATTATAATAGACTATAATATGGAAAAAGTAAAATAATTTGGTATGTTTTAAATTATCTGAAAAAGGGTGATAATTGTGAAAAAAAATTATTTATTTTTATTTTTAATTATTTTTTTAAGCGGATGTTCATCTGCATCATTACAAGAAGCAATAGAAAAAAGTGGTGGTTATAGTAAGGTTCAAATTTTATTTGAAGAAGTAAATGACCAAGTTGTAATTTTCCATGGTGAAGATAGAAATGCAAAACAAATCATAGGTTTGAATGTATATTCCACAGGAATTGGGAACAGATATGAACCGGGTACTGGGGAACATAGCCAACCTGTAGATATATATAGTGATTTTGATACGATAAATATAAGTCGCATTGATCATGATTCGAAGACTATTCTGTGGGGGTGGCTTTATAATTATCCGAGCGCTAAAGAGTTCAATTATACTATCATTGGGAATAATGGAAATGTAATATACGAATCTACTATTGAAGTAAAAGAAAATGGTATTATTTATGAAAAGTTACCAATAGATATTGGGGAGGTCTTAAGATATCACTTTAAAATATACGATGATGAAGGAAATATAATAAGTGAAAAATAATTAAGTTTTCGGATTAGAATAAAACATCTTTGATTTGGTTTAATTTTTATACCAACAATAAAAATCCCTAGTGCCATGGTTTTAGAACCATTGGTCTAGGGATTTTTTAAAAATTAATACTTGATACAGCAAAAAACCTCGCTGTATCAAGGTTTTCTGGTTTTTATCTGCAATAGTATTTGGTAAGTGTTATTTGCTAAAAATTATAAAAGTAACAGATTAGTTTTATAATTAATAATGGCATAATTCTATAGAATCTGAACCCTTTTAGGAATTAACCAATTGAGTGTTTTTAAGAATTGAACACCCAACATAGATGTGGCAAAATCGATGCATAGTCTCCGGAAATTGCCGCTCTGCCAACATCCACAAAATTAACTAAACCTACAGGCACCAATGTTGCCGTATACAGTCCACACATGTCGAGTGTGTTACGTTGCTAAAAAAGGTAATAACAAAGCGAAAGTACGTGCTAGTGTTTAATAAGTTCTATATAGCCATTTTAATTTTTATGTTCTACCTTTTTTCAAAAAGTCATTCCTAATTTCACTTATTTCCTCTGCAACAACATCAAAAATACCATCTAATAATCGCTCAATATACGGGTCTTCAATATATAAAAGAACATCTGGATGTTTTCTTTCAAAATTTCTTTTCAATTTATCTTTTACTTGTGATGAAAATACGTGCATAATGTCCTCCTCTAAAATAAGTTATTTTGTCTCTCATATTTATTTCTTATAGTTTTAATAATTAATTCAATTACTTCAAGACAATTTTTAAGTTTTTCCACTAATAAGTTCCTTAGAAATTCATAATTAGCTAATTCACTGTTATTTTCAATGTAATCATTAAATGCTGCATTAATTATTGGCTTATCTTTCTCGATGATTTTCGAAATTCCAAAAACTCCATTCCTAAAAAAATCTTCTAATAAAATATCTTTCTCTTTATGAATAATTTTTTTAGCTTTAAAAAAGCTTCTAATTCCATCTCTATTATCATTTATCTGATATCCATTAGCATTAAGTATTGACTCGAACTGTTCTAACGCATTATCTATTAAATAGTCAACTTGCTTCATATATTTATTAAGAGTATTTTCCATCTCAACAATATCCTTATTAAGATAGTCTGGTATTTGGAATATCCTAGTGTCATTTTTTACTCTAGTCCAAAATTCAAAAGAAGTTGAACCTATAGTCCTATATCGGGAATCTCTTGAGATATATATTATTTCTTTCTGCTCTATATCTTCAAGTAGCTGTTTAAATTCGATATAAATAGGTTCGTAAATTGTTTTTTTATTTATAATTGCCGATTTAACTCTATTTGATTTTAAAATTGAGCCGGTGGTTGTTATATAAGTAATTACGCCTCCTACTGTTGCACCTAATAAAGAGGCTAATACAGTTATCATCTCCGTACTTAAATCCATATCAATTATTTCATATGTGGTTAATATTATTTTAATTAATAGTAAAATCACTACTATTAGTAAAGATAATTTTAAGGCGAAGAATACAAATGGATTTTTCAATTCATACTTATTTAATTTCAGTGAGATTGATTTATAAAAATTCAGCATAATATACCTCCTCATAATTTAATCAACTAGCAATAGTTTTAAATATTATATACAATTATACCAAAAAAAGGATTATTTGAATCAGAAAGAAAACAGCATATTAGTTATATATAAAATATGTTCAAGAGTATTCGTACTATATGGTTAGACTTCGCCCCTTGAATGGGTACTAAATTTAGCAATCTTCTTGTTGAAGAATTCCAAGTTTTAGATTATAGATTCGATGATACGAAATTACATCCAACAAATGAAAAATGAGAAGCAGAATTAATTGCTTCTCATTTTCGCAATTTAAGATTAAATCAAACCCACATTATTTTTGTAAAAAATCTTTATTTACACTCCCTAGTTTTTCTTTTAAGGACTTCTTCATATCTTTTAACATTTCCTTCATTTTCTTGTTAAATTTTTTTCTTTGGGGGTTTAAAGCAGTATCATCTTCAATCTTTTTTAACACTTCTACAATTAATTTATCTTGATACAGTAAAGATTCGATAACTAAATCATAACATTTCTTTTCTTCATTAAAATCATAAAAATCTTCACCTGCAACAGTCACTACGTGTTCAAATAATTTTGTGAATACAAAAACTACAAAAAAACGAGTTAAGACAGGATAATTATTTTTCTCTATTGTAAATGTTAAATCTCTGTTTCTATAAAAATTAATAATACCAAAGTTACTATGACCTACATTTGAAAGAAGACCATAAAATTCAGGATAATAACTTTT
>NZ_JBMIRP010000070.1:0-21448 GCF_049202975.1 Ureibacillus sp. MALMAid1270
AAGGTCCGCTCGACTTGCATGTATTAGGCACGCCGCCAGCGTTCGTCCTGAGCCAGGATCAAACTCTCCATAAAAGAAAATTTGATAAAGCTCAAATTTTTGCTGGCATCTTTATGATGTCCAAAATTGTGTTTCTATTAAGAAACGTTTAATTCATTAACGTTTTGTTGTTCAGTTTTCAAGGTTCATTTTTTATCGCTATCTCTCAACGGCAACTTTTATATAATAACATAACAACTTTTCAGTGTCAATTATTATTTTAAAATATCTTTTGACAGCTTTGTCCTTTTTCAAAGGACAAGTAATAATATACTATATAAAAATATAGATATCAAGCTTTTTTTATAAAAAACTTTTTAATGATTTTTAAGTCCACAACAAACAGTGCTATACCTATAAGTACTACAATACCACCAATGATTTGAGTAAGCATTAAATGTTCATTAAATACAAAATAAGCTAAGATCGCAGCTCCAATTGGCTCGAATAATACAGCAATTGATATTACATTCGTACTAACCCATTTAATGGCCCAGTTAAATAATGTATGACCTAATAGATTTGGGATAATCGCTAACAATAAGAACCATAACCAATCCATCGAAGAATATGGTCCAAATGATTCTCCTTTTATTAAAACATAGAAGAACAAACAAATTGTACTTATTGAATAGACTACCATTGTGTAAGTTATTAAGGAAATTCTTTTTCTTACATCTTGTCCGAATAATAAATATGCGGTAATTAGGGAACAGGCAATTAGCGCTAACATATCCCCATATAGTGCTGTACCGCTAATTTGAAAATCTCCCCAACTGATTAAAAAACTCCCTAATATCGCAATCAACCCAGAAATGATTGTTTTTGCTGAAAGCGGTTCTTTAAAGAAAATATAGGTACCGATAAACGCAAATATAGGTTGTAAAGTAACTAATACTGTCGAACTCGCCACAGAAGTGTAATTTAACGATTCAAACCAAAGAATAAAGTGAAAGGATAAAAAGACACCAGCAATCGATGAAAATAACCAATCCCGTTTTGTAATGAGCGATAATTCTTTAAAATGTTTTATAAAAAATATCGGACTCATAATTAATACCGAGAACAACATTCTGTAAAAAGCGATTACCCCTGCATCTGCTGTCGCTAATTTAACTAAGATTGCAGACAAAGATATCGATATGACACCTATGATAATCGGAATGTATGGATGAATCGATGGTTTATTCATATATTTGTGTCCCCAGTCATAAAATAATTCCTTATTAAATAAATTTGGTTTGTTGTTTCTATTTTGTCAAATATCGAGAAAGATAGCAATATATAAAAAAGGGGGAATAAATATGCACTTAATAACTATGGATTCTTTTTCCCTTGAAGTTTTAATAAAATTACTAATTGCTGCTTTTTTAAGTTTAATAATCGGGATAGAGCGTGAATTAAAAAAGAAACCTGTCGGATTAAAGACTAGTCTTGTCATCTCAACCTTTAGTTGTTTATTAACGATTATTTCTACCGATACTGCGTATAATGTGCCCTCTCGAGACGATATTAATATTACACTGGATCCACTTCGTTTAGCCGCGCAAATTGTAAGTGGGATTGGTTTTTTAGGAGCGGGTGTCATACTAAGAAAAGGTAATGATAGTATCACTGGTTTAACAACAGCAGCTATGATTTGGGGTGCTGCTGGAATAGGAATTGCAGTAGGAGCAGGATTTTATATTCAAGCATTTATCACAGTAGTGATTGTAGTAATTGGAATAGAAGTGATTGCACCTTTAATGTGGAAGATTGGACCAAAGAGACTAAGAATGAGAGATGTTTCGATTAAGGTCCGATTATTTGATGAGAGAAATATAAAAAATTTGCTTAATTTTATGAAGGAAAATGAAATGCATATAGATAATATTCGTATAAGAGATATTCAATCCCCTACAGAACAATTATTATATGAAGTTGATATTCGTTTTTCCATTTTATTGAAAGTGGATACTTTTGCATTATATAGTTTACTTCATTCCCTACCATATATTAAAAATATCGAAATTGAGATACTAGCATAAATTGGAGAAAATCTATGGGAGAAATCTTTAAGTTACTAAAGGGTGGTAACAAACCATCATTAGTAGCTGCATTTGTTAACTTATTATTAGGAGTTCTTAAAGGAGCTGCTTATTTCTTTACGGATAATGTGGCTATGTTTGCGGAAATGATGCATTCACTCGGTGACGCAGCTAATCAGTTTTTCGTATTTATTGGCTCCGCTCTTTCTAAAAAAGCTCCAACAAAAAGATATCCAAATGGATTTGGTCGAGTTGTAAATTTAGTATGTCTTGGCGCAGTCCTTATTGTTGCAATTCTTTCCTATGAGACAATAAAAGAAGGCTGGCATCATTTTATACATCCTGCTGAAAGTTCAGAAGGTATGTATATAGCGCTAGGGGTTTTATTAATTGGTATTATTTTAGAAGGTGTCGTTCTACATAAGGCTGCGAAGGAAGTGCTGCATGAAGTTGGAATCGAACATAAAGGTCTACTTGCTGTACCAAAATCAGTTGCTTTTTTTAAATCGAGCAAAACCCGCAACTAAACTTGTATGGATGGAAGACTTAGTTGCAACAAGTGGTAATGTTCTAGCATTTTTAGCCATTGTCATCGCATATTTCACTGGATTTCATGCACTTGAAGGTCTTGTATCTATGGTCATCGGGATCATGATGTTCTATGTAGTTGGTCGAGTATTTTTAGATAATGCACGAGGTGCTATCGGTGAGACTGATGAAGAAATGTTAGTCCATATCGGTAATCTTGTAATGGAAGATCCTAACGTAACTGATATTTCACGTTTAGAAGTTGTGAAAGAAGGAGAGTTTTTACACGTTGAATTAATTGCCGAAACAGATCCTAATCTTTCATTAGCATATTTAGATGATGTACGAGATCATTTAAAAGAATTAATTTTAAGTCAAAAAGGTGTTACTAAAGTGACCATTGCATTTGATGAAGAAGATGGTATTACTGAATGGAAATATCCTCAAACAAAAGATAATACAGATAGTGATCGTAAATCGTAAATTAAAGGAGTTGTCTACTTAGACAACTCCTTTATTTGTAGTCATAAGCCTCTCTTAATAGAAGAACTCATATACTTATATATTTATAAAGACATCTCAAAAATCTTTCTTACATCCCCAGCTTGCAATTGTTTGAATACTCCTAGAGGACCATTAGCCATTGCTTTTTCAACAAGTAAATCTAATTGCGAGTCATCAATTTCATAATCAGCCAGTCTACTTGGCGCACCTATAGAAATCCAAAATTCACTTAGTCGATTGATTCCTTCATGCGCTATTTCCTCAGTAGTTTTACCTTCTGGATTAACGCCAAATACACGAGTTGCCAATTGAGCAAAACGTTCTGGATTTACGTGAACGTTATGTCTCATCCAGTTCGGGAATAGGATCGCTAATCCTCCACCGTGTGGTATATCGTATACAGCAGATACGGCATGCTCAATATCATGTGTTGCCCAGTCCCCTGTTGAACCCATTGATAATGAAGTATTTAATGCAACCGTTCCTGCTAAAAGAATAGTTTCTCTTAACTCATAATTTTCTAAATCATTAACAAGCTTTGGTCCAGTAGCAATAACAGTCCTCAAAACACCTTCACACATTTCATCAGTAATTGGTGTGTTAGTGGCATTATGGAAATATTGTTCAAATACGTGAGCCATCATATCAACTATTCCATATACAGTTTGATTCCTTGGTAAACTAAAAGTATACGTTGGATCTAAAATTGAGAACTTAGGGAAAACATAAGGACTACCCCAACCATACTTTTCTAACGTATCTTCATTAGTAATTACTGACCCAGCATTCATTTCGGATCCTGTGGCAGCGATAGTTAATATAGTTCCAAGAGGTAGAGCGTCTTTAACCTCCACTTTATGAGTAACAATGTCCCATGGATCTTCTTCAATTTTTGCTCCAGCAACAATAAGTTTAGAGCAGTCAATTACCGATCCGCCACCAACTGCTAGTACAAAATCAATGTTTTCTTGTTTACAAATATCGATTCCTTTACGCGCAGTGGACACTCGTGGATTTGGCTCAACACCACTCAATTCAAATACTTTCATTTTCAGCTTTTCTAAAATCGCCATTACTTCTTCATATATTCCGTTACGTTTAATACTTCCTCCACCATAAACGACTAAAACTTTATCACCGTATTGTGGTAGTTCATTTTCTAATTGAGAAACTTGTCCTTTTCCAAAATGTAGGCGGACTGGATTGTAAAACGTAAAATCATTCACTTCAAAAAACTCCCTTTCAAAACTTTATCAACAAATATTTAACTATTCCCTACATTAAAAAAGGCTATGTAAAAGAAAAGCAATTTTCCTTCTACATAACCAATATAATCTAATCATTGTGACTAGAATTAATAATTATGCTGATAAATTGTAATTCGTTATGGATTTCAATGCTTCCATCACTTGTTGTATGTTAACACAAAAACTTCACACTATAAAATATTTTACCTAAAATATTTTATTAAACCCATCCACGGAAGCGAGAAGCTTCTGCAGTTCGACGAACCCCAACCATATAAGCAGCTAAGCGCATGTTAATATTGCGTGTTGTCGCAGTTGTATATACATTGTCAAAGGATTCAACCATTTTTTTGTATAGTTTCTCTTGAACTTCATCTTCAGACCAGTAATAACCCATGTTATTTTGAACCCACTCGAAGTATGAAACTGTTACTCCACCTGCAGAAGCTAATACGTCAGGAACTAATAAAATTCCTCTTTCAGTTAAAATCTTTGTAGCTTCAGCAGTTGTTGGTCCGTTTGCAGCTTCAACAACAATTTTCGCTTTAATTTCATGTGCATTATCAGCTGTTATTTGGTTTTCGATTGCAGCCGGAACTAAAATATCACATTCAAGTTCTAATAACTCTTTATTTGAAATTGTATTTTCAAATAAAGTTGTTACTGTTCCAAAGCTATCTCTGCGATCAAGTAAATAGTCAATATCTAATCCTTCTGGATCATGAAGAGCACCATAAGCATCTGAAATTCCGATGACTTTTGCACCTAAATCACTCATAAATTTCGCTAGGAAGCTTCCTGCATTACCAAAGCCTTGAATAACAACACGGGCACCTTTAATATCAATTCCACGTTTTTTCGCTGCTTCTTGAATAACGATTGTTACTCCTTGTGCAGTTGCACGGTCTCGACCTTGCGATCCACCTAAAACGATTGGTTTACCTGTGATGAATCCTGGTGAATTAAACTCGTCCATACGGCTATATTCATCCATCATCCAAGCCATAATTTGAGCATTTGTAAATACGTCTGGCGCTGGAATATCTTTTGTTGGTCCAACAATTTGACTAATTGCTCTTACATAACCACGGCTCAGTCTCTCAAGTTCTCCCATGGACATTGTACGGGGGTCACAAATGATACCACCTTTACCTCCACCATATGGAAGGTCTACGATACCACATTTTAAAGTCATCCACATTGAAAGGGCTTTCACTTCATCTTCGTTTACACCTGGATGGAAACGAACGCCACCCTTAGTTGGTCCAACAGCATCACTATGTTGTGCTCTGTAAGCAGTAAATACTTTTGTTGTTCCATCATCCATTTTTACAGGAATACGAACGTGTAACATACGGAGTGGTTCTTTTAATAATTCGTACATTCCTTCATCATAACCAAGCTTATTTAGTGCTTCTTTAATAACATCTTGTGTAGATGTAAGAAGGTTTAGATTCTCAGACATTTAAATTCGCCTCATCATTCTTTAATATTAATGTCGCCATCATTGTATCATACATTTCTCCAATTTTGGATTGTAAAATACATAATGTGAAATACACAACTATTTTTGGAAAATTGTTTAAAAACTACTATTTTCATAATATCAATTTTTAGTATTTTTGTCAGATTTTTTAGCTCCTTAAAAGCAGATATTTTTTAATATCTGCTTTTACTTTTTACAAGAAATTAAAGAGCCTCTGACACGGATTTTGCTTGCATATGCAAAGTTAAATAATCTGGACCACCAGCTTTAGAATCAGTTCCTGACATATTAAATCCACCAAATGGTTGATAACCAACAGTTGCTGCAGTACAACCTCTGTTGAAATATAAATTTCCTACATGGAAGTCTTCACGGGCTTGCTCCAAGTGTGCACGATTATTTGAAATGACAGCTCCAGTTAATCCGTATACTGTATTATTTGCGATTTCAATCGCTTGTTCAATACTATTTGCTTTTGTCATCGCTAATACAGGTCCGAAGATTTCTTCTTGCATAATACGGGCTTGTGGATCAACATCTATAAATACCGTTGGATGAATAAAGTATCCCTTCGAGTCATCATACTTTCCACCTGTTAAAAGATGTCCTTCACTCTTACCAAGTTCAATGTATTCTGAAATTTTCTTAAATGCTCCTTCGTCGTTAACTGGCCCTACAAACGTTTCTTCTTTTGTGGGATCCCCAACTTTTAGTTCTTTCGTAAGTTCAGCAACACGTTTAACGACCTTGTCATATGCCTCAACACCAACAATTACAGCACGCGAACAAGCAGAACATTTTTGACCACTAAAACCAAATGCAGAAGTAACAATTGATTGTGCCGCTAACTCTAAATCTGCACTATTCGCATCATCCACTACAATGGTATCTTTTCCACCCATTTCTGCAATGACTCGTTTAATCCAAATTTGTCCTTTATTTAATACTGCTGCGCGTTCGTTAATACGAAGTCCAACATCACGAGAACCAGTAAAGCTAATAAATCGAGTACGCGGGTGATCAACTAAATAATCACCAACTTCTGCCCCAGAGCCAGGAATATAGTTTACTACCCCTGCTGGTAAGCCTGCCTGCTCCATTATCTCCATGAATTTGTATGCAATTACCGGAGTTGTAGAAGCAGGTTTTAGTAAAACTGTATTTCCTGTAACAACAGCTGCTACCGTTGTTCCCAACATGATAGCGAATGGAAAATTCCAAGGAGAGATGACAACGCCTACTCCTAATGGAATATAAGTGTATTTATTGATCTGACCAGGGTTATGAGCTAATGGTTTCCCTTTAGCTAGTTCTAACATTTGTCTACCGTAGTATTCTAAAAAGTCTATACCTTCCGCGATATCTCCATCAGCTTGTGGCCATGGCTTACCGGCTTCTTTTGTTAGCCAAGCACATAGTTCAAATTTACGTCGTCTTACTATGGCTGCTGCTTTGAAAAGAATTTCTGCACGAACAGTAGGATCTACTTTCTTCCAAGTTTGAAATGTTGAATCCGCAATTTGCATAGCTTTTTCAGCTAATTCTTGATTTGCCTTTGAAACTGATCCTACTACTTCCTTTTTATTTGCTGGGTTATATGAAATAATTTTTTCTTCTGTCGTTATTCTTTTCCCACCAATTATTAAGGGATATTCTTTTCCGAGTTCACTTTCTACTTTTTTGATAGCCTCTAAATATTCTTGACGGTTTGATTCAATCGAAAAATCTGTTAATGGTTCATGTTTATATGGAACTACCACTGTTTTTTCCTCCTCGTTTTTGCAACGTTTTTTAATAGGTACAGAATTCGATTCATTTCTGAAATGAAGTATAAGATAGAAAAAAATCGAGCAATTTATATTAGTTTAATACTTGATAATAATAAAATAATCTCTATTATTATTTAGCTTGCATACGAATTTCTATACCATAAATAACATCATTCAATTCATGATTTAAAAACATATTCAATCCTTTTGTTAATCCTTTGGACAAATTAGTTACAAGTTCCAGGTGAATGACTGAATTAGAAAAGGCTAACCTGAAATTTTACTTTCAAGTTAGCCTTTTCACTCGTTCCAATTATTGACCTGATTGTTCGATCCAATCTTGTAGTTTGTCTCTTAAAGATTTAAAACCATTTGCATCATTTTCATTTACTTTATCTTGCAATGTCTTTCTTGGTTGAACATCTTTCTTTTTTTGTACTGGTGCTTCTTGTAGTGCACGGGTAGATAAACTAATTTTCTCAGATGTTTCATCAATTTCTAAAATCTTAACTTGTATAATATCTCCGATTTTTAAGAAATCCTCAATATCCTTTACAAAACCGTATGTGATTTCCGAAATATGGACTAGTCCTTGTGTTTCTTCATCTAACGCTATAAAAGCTCCATATGGTTGAATACCCGTTACCTTTCCCGTTACTACTTCACCTACTTCGTATTTTTTTGTCATAACGAATTTCCTACTTTCTACTTCTTACATAAATGTCATGTTAAATTATAACATACAGTAGTGTTCATTAACAAAAATTCATTCAAATTGTTGAAACTTTCGAAAACTTTTTTATGCAATTTTCGAGCGGAAATTACGATTTTTCATTAATTAGACAAAAAATTCTAATAATTAATGGTGAAGTTTCACTATAATAAAAAATAACTAAAAATAAGTTAAGAGGATGTGGAGATTTTGAAGAAGCTCTTACATGAACAATTGAGACTTTTAAGAGAAGAACGTAATTGGTCGTTAGAAGACTTGTCCAGAAAAACTCAAATTGGAATTGAAAAATTGACTTCCTATGAAAACGGTAATCTTGTTCCTTCAACATCAACGATATTAAAATTATCAAATGTCTTAGAAGTACCTGTCTCGAATTTACTGGATGGTTTACAAGGAAATTAAAAGTTAACAGGGTGTCTATTCAGTTATTATGCTGGATAGTCACCCTTAAATTTGTAGAATTTCTACTAAACGATACATTTAGCCTCAAACTTTATTGCTATTAATTTATAAGAAATTTCCACACAATTTTCATATGGAATCCATTGTTCAAAAGAATGTTCATAAACGGTCTGTATCACTTTTGCTAACTTACTAGGGTCATCTATCCCTTGTAGTGCAGCAACAACATCGGCGGACTCTGTATCATATGATTCTTCACCTAATTGAAATGGATCCCACTCTTGTAATACTTTAATAGCTTTTTTATTCATCAAAATATTATCCATTTTTTCACCTAATCACACTTTTATACTTAGTTGATATGGTATCATAGAAAAAAGAAATAATAAATGAAATGAGTGATCGATTTGTCTATTAATTTTGATGCAATTTATAATAGAAGAAACACAAACTCCTTAAAATGGGATCAATTCAAAGATCGCATCAAGGCAAAATATAATGTTCATGATTCAGATGATATATTACCAATGTGGGTAGCGGATATGGACTTTGCCATACCAGAAGTAATTACTGATGCTATTAAAGAACGATTAGATCATCCTATTTTCGGATACTCTTACGTGAGTGACTTATGTAAACAAGCTATTCAAAATTGGTTCATTAAACGTCACAATTGGAAAATTGAAACAAATACGATTTTGTTCCAGCAAGGTGTCGTACCAGCGATCGCCTCTATTATTGAGACATTCACAGAACCAGGAGATAAAGTCTGTATTTCAACTCCTGTATATCCAGCATTTTTCAATATTCCAAAGGCACAAAAAAGAGAAGTTGTTGCAGTTGATTTAACACTGAGAAACAATGCTTATGAATACGACTTTGTTGCTTTGGAAGATGCTTTTAAAACAGGTGTAAAAGTATATATTCTTTGTAATCCACATAACCCAGGTGGCGTTGTGTGGTCTGAGAAAGATTTAGAAACACTAGTTCAATTGTGTATTAAATATGATGTATTATTAATTTCTGATGAAATCCATGCAGACATTGTATTTGAAGGGTATAAACACATCCCTACTTTAATGGTAAAAGATGCTGAAAAAGCAAAAATTATTACATGCATCGCACCAACAAAAACGTTTAATATTGCAGGTATTCATGCTGCAATGATGGTTGTTCCAGATAATCGACTACGTATGGAATTATCTCAAAATTTACAAGCTCATGGCCTAGGCGATTTAAACATATTAGCCGCTCCTGCTGTTCAAGCAGCATATGAAAAAGGAGAAGAATGGCTTGATTCTATGATTCAATATATCTCAAAAAATATGGATTATGTAGTAGAAGAGTTAAATAAAATTGAAGGTATTACTGTAACTAAGCCAAATGCTACTTACTTACTGTGGATTGACTATCGTGAAACTGGCCTTTCTGAAAGTGAAATGATGGAACGACTTCTTGTAAAAGGAAGATTGGCAATTGAACCAGGTACGAAGTATGAAGAAGCAGGAAGAGGTTTTTTACGAATTAACGTTGCATGTCCATTTGAAACTGTAAAAGAAGGCGTACAGCGATTTAAAAAATCACTATCTTAATATAACGAAATGAACAAGGGGTTACTAAACTCCTTGTTTTTTTTATTATTGTAGAAAGATACGTTATTAAAATATCCCCTTTCAATGCACAATTAATTTCATTATAATGTAAATATTAATCTCTAAATTACAAATTATTAAAATATTCCATCAAACGAATAAATGGGGTGTTTCCTTGTTGTAATTTACAACAATTCATTATGGCCAGAAAATCTCTTAAATTTAAAATGTTTTTATTTTCATTTGTCATTGTGTTTTTCTCCATCCTTACAAGTGGTGCAATGATGATCCATAATATTTCCGGAGCATTTGAGAAGGAATTCGGTGCTAGAGCAATTGCAATTGCTCGAACAGTAGCACAAATGACAGATGTTCAAGATACAGTTGGAACAAGCGAAGGCTTTGAAGTAATTCAACCAATCGCTGAACGTATTCGATTAGCTACAGATGTGGATTATATTGTTATTTTTGATATGCATGGTGTTCGTTATTCCCATCCTTCTGAAAGTAAAATAGGTACAGTATTAGAAGAAGCAGCAAGTCATGAAGCGATGTCACAACATGAATATATTTCAAAAGCAATTGGTGTACAAGGACACTCTATCCGTGCATTTGTTCCAATTATGAATCAAGAAGGATCCCAGCAGGTAGGTGTTATTAATGTTGGTATTCTCTCCCATACATGGTTTAACTTGTGGGAACAGTATAGATCAGATATATTATTTTCTTTAATTTGGGGATTATTTGTTGGTCTAATCGGAACAATTATTCTTGCGAATCATATAAAAAAGCAAACTTTGAATCTAGAACCATATGAAATTGCAAGGATCGTTCAAGAACGATCAGCTATCATGCAAGCAATGGATATTGGCATTCTTGCAACTGATGCAAACGGCAAAATTACCTTTATTAATAGAATTGCAAGACAATATACTCATTTTTTCGGTCAAAATGGCACCTTACAAGAGCTGTTTCAAAATACTTGGCTAGCTAAAGAAAAAATTGAAAGACTCGAAAGCTATCGCCCATTATTACTATTTGACCAAATGTATTTAGTTCGAACTTTCCCGATATCCATTCAAGATAAAAATGAAGGTTTGCTCATTATGATTACAGATCGACAAGAAGCACATACAATGGCAGAAGAGTTAACTGGTGTGAAAAACCTTGTTGATTCGTTAAGAGCTCAACACCATGAATACTTAAATCGATTGCATAGTATTGCAGGATTAATTCAACTTGAACGTAATGAAGATGCCCTTAGTCTTATCATCGATGAAATATCAGATGAGGAACACGTTATCCAAAGATTACGTGATCGAATTCTTGATTACTCCATTCAAGGACTACTATTAGGGAAACATTCTCGTGCTAAAGAATTAGGAGTTCATCTTACAGTCGACGAAGAGTCCTATTTTATCGACTTTATGACGGGATTCTCTAGTGGAGATTTAGTTACAATTATCGGGAATTTAATTGATAATGCAATGGAGGCTTGCTTATCAAAAGAAGTACGTGATGTGAATATTTTGCTCCAAGGTGATAAACATTTCCTATTCATTGAAGTACAGGATAGCGGAAAAGGAATTGATGGTCGACCTGAGAAAATATTTGATTATGGGTTTACAACAAAACAACAAGATGGTCACGGAATTGGTTTGGCTCTTGTAAAGCAAATCGTTGAATCAAACAAAGGATCGATCCAAGTTACGTCTGAGTTGAATATTGGTACGACAATAACAGTAAAAGCTGGGGTGATGATATGACAGACATTTCTATATTTATCGTAGAAGATGATCCAATGGTTTTAGAAGTAAATAAAAGCTTCTTAAGTAAAATGTCAGGGTTCACATTAATTGGACAAGCACAAACATACGAAGAAGCGTATAAATGGATTGTGCAATGCAAACCAAATTTAGTTCTTTTAGACATGTATTTACCTGATAAACCAGGTATTGAATTATTACAAAAGATACGAAATGAGCAAATTCCAAGTGATGTAATTATGATAACAGCAGCTAGAGATGCGAAAACCGTTCAAGATGTAATACGAATGGGCGCATTTGATTATTTAATAAAACCATTTCAATTTGAACGGTTTCAAACCGCTTTACAAAATTACACGAACACACTTAAAAAAATGAGAAGTTCTACAAACATTAAACAAGAAGACGTGGATGCATGGTTTGGTTTAAAACAAGATGATGATTCTACCCTACCAAAAGGATTAAATGATCTAACAATGAAACAAATTATGGATGGACTTGTAGAAAATAATGCTCCCATTACTTCAGAACAATTAGCTCAGAATGTCGGAATGGCTCGGGTAACGGTTCGAAAATATTTAGACTTTCTAGCGAATAACGGTAAAGTTCATATTGATTTAAAATATGGTACAGTTGGCCGACCAACAAAATATTATTCTATAAACTAATAGGAAAAAAGCTTATAAACTCTATGTTTATAAGCTTTTTATTTTGTTTTATAACAGAGTGTAAATAAGATTTTTGTTATATACCACAAAGAACAAAATGTTCATTAAGTTCATAATATTGTTCATTTTGTTTTTTTTATTATGATGAAATTAATCAAATATTTCATTTTTGTAAGGAGGATTTGGATGAAGCGAGGATTTGGAATCATCATTCTATTTTTCCTTTTTACAATTCCATTAACGCTACTCGTTTCAGGCCAATCAAAGTACCCGTTTGATTATGAACAATTAAGTGAAGACGAGCGGCTAGTAATACGATTCTCTCATGTTGTAGGTGAAGATACGCCAAAAGGTATGGCGGCTCGTAAATTTGCAGAACTATTGAAAGAGCGTAGTAATGGTTACATCGAAGTACAAGTTTTTTCAAATGGGACATTGTACAAAGACGGCGAAGAAATGAATGCGCTTTCTCGTGGGGATGTTCAGGTCATAGCTCCCGCAATTTCTAAGCTGACTGAATATGTTCCAGAAATTTCTGTATATGACCTCCCCTATGCATTTCATTCATTGGAGGAAGTTCACACATTTACAGAAGGAGTAGCGGGTCAAAAGTTAACTGAAAGATTAAGAGAATTTAATTTATATGCTCTTGGGATTTGGGACAGTGGTTTTAAACAAATGAGTAATCGACTTCGCCCGATTCAAAAAGTTGAGGACTTAAAGAATCTATCGATGCGAATAATGCCAAGTGATATTTTAGCAGAACAATTTTTAATCTTAGGTGCTTACCCGAAAGAATATGACTTTAATGCCGTATTCCATGAACTCCAAAAAGGATCATTCGATGGGCAAGAAAATACGTTAACGAATATCACAAGTAAGAACTTCTATTCCTTACAAGATTATTTAACGATTAGTAATCATGGTTATTTAGGATATTTCGTTCTATTTAACTTAGATTTTTGGAATAGTTTGGACGAAGACATTCAGCAACTATTAACTGATACATTTTTAGAAGTACAACAGTGGGAATGGGAGATCACAAAGAAGTTAAACGACGAAACTCTACAAAAAATAGAAAATTGTCAATGCATAGAACTTCACTACTTAAGTGATGAAGACATAAGTAATTGGGAAGAAAAATTCGATCCAGTATACGACTTCTATATTCGCAAATATGGAGACCAATTTATTAAAGAACTTCCTAAGTTTCAATCGGATACCTAAACATTGGTTATAAAGAGATTCGAATCTCTTTTAACAATATATCTATTTAAATTTTTAAGGGGGAAAAACAAATGAAAAAGTGGCTATTGCTAACAATTATTAGTGCATTTGCTCTAGTATTGACAGCGTGTGGTGGAGGCAGCGGTGCTAAGTCAAGTGAAGACTACACAAAAGAGAATCCATTCGTTATCAAATTTTCTCACGTTACTGCTATCGATAGTGTAAAAGGTAAATCTGCAGATTATTTTGCAAAATTAGTAGATGAAAAAACAGAAGGTCGTGTAAAAGTTGAAGTTTACCCTTCTTCTCAATTATACGGTGATGCTGATGAACTTGATGCTTTAATGTCTGGGAACGTACATATGATCGCTCCTTCAGTTACAAAAATGGTAAAACTAGACCCACGTTGGCAATATGTAGACATGCCTTTCTTATTCCAAGATGATGAGCATGTACAAGCTTTCTTTGATTCAGAAGTAGCACAATCGTTATTCAACGCTGATGCTTTAGCAGCAAACGATATTATGGGTAAAGCTTTCTGGCCAAATGGATTTAAAAACTTCTCTTCTAACAAAAATCCATTAGTAAAACCAGAAGATTTCGCTGGTCAAAAATTCCGTGCACAAGCAGGTAAAGTGTTAGAAGCTCAATTTAAAGCTTTAAATGCTGGTTCTGCAACGATTTCTTTCGGTGAAACTTATGCGGCATTACAACAAGGTACAGTAGATGGTACTGAAAACCCACATAATAACTTCGATACAATGAAATTCTACGAAGTTCAAAAATACTATTCTACTTCAGCTCACGGTCGTTTAGACTATGCAATCTTTGTTAACAAATCATACTGGGAGTCAATGCCAGAAGATTTACGTACTTTAGTAGATGAAGCTCTTACTGAAGCTACTACGTATGCTCAAGGATTAGCTGCTGATGAAAACGCTAAATCTTTAGAGAAAATTAAATCTATTGATACAGTTGAAGTTTATGAAATGTCACAAGAAGAACGTGACGTATTAAAAGAAGCTATGCAACCAGTTTACGATGAGTTCGCTGAGGTAATTACTCAAGAATTAATCGATGGTATTGAAGCTCTTAAAAAATAATGTTTGACTTGAGTGCCACTTGATGGTGGCACTCCCTTCTTCTTTATTTAAAACCCTTAAAGGAGTGAAAACTATGAAACTATTAATGAAAGCTTGGACATTCCTTGAAGAAATATTAGCTGGGGTGTTCTTTTCATTTGGTATATTCTTAATTTTTTATGGCGTAGTAATGCGCTATTTGTTAAACAACCCACAAGCATGGGTTGAAGAAGTTGCAAGGTACTCACTTATTTGGGGTGTTTTCCTAGGTTTTGGACTTGCACTTAAGCATAACCAACATATTCAAGTAGATATTTTATACGATAAATTAAATAACACTGGAAAATTTATTATGAATATAATTGCTACTGGATTAAGTATCACATTCTGTCTAATTTATACATATTACGGATTCGTATTAGTAGAAAATAGATTTACTTCTGGAATGGTTTCACTAGATGTAGGGATCCCTATGTGGATTGTTTACTTAATCTTACCAATATCAGGTGTGCTATTCTTACTTCGCTTTATCGAAAGATTAGTGAGCATTCTACGTAGAAAGGATGAAGAATATGCTAATCCTCTTAATTAGTTTCTTTGTATTATTATTCTTACGAGTTCCTGTTGCAATCAGCTTAGCATTATCTACCATCTTCGTATTAATGCAAACAAACTTTAATATGAATATGATGCCACAACGAATTTTTACAGCTCTTGACTCTTTCCCAATGATGGCAATACCTGGCTTCGTACTTGCGGGGATTATTATGGCACGTGGTGGTATTTCTAAATATTTAATCGAAGCATTACGTTCTTGGGTTGGTCACCTTCCTGGTGGTTTAGCAGTTGTTACAATTCTTGCTAGTGGTATATTTGCAGCAATTTCAGGTTCATCGCCTGCTACAGCAGCTGCAATTGGTTCTATTATGATTCCAGCTTTAATTGCTGGTGGTTATGATAAAAAATATGCACTTGGTTTAGTTGCTGCTGGTGGTACATTAGGGATATTAATTCCTCCAAGTGTTCCATTAATCATTTACGGTATTACTTCTGAAGAATCAATTGGTTCTTTATTTATGGCTGGATTACTTCCTGGTATAGGTTTACTAGCTCTATTAATCGTAGCAGCTGTCTTTTATGCTAAGAAAAATGGATTTAAAGGGGAGGCAAAGGCTACTTGGGGAGAACGTGGTCGTGCCTCTCTAAAAGCTATTTGGGGTGCATTCTTACCAATTCTTATTTTAGGTTCAATTTATTCAGGTGCTGTAACACCAACTGAATCTGCTGTAATCGCAGTAGTATATGGTTTACTTGTATCTGCTTTTGTATATCGTGAATTAAAACTTAAAGATCTTCGTCATATTGCTGTTGAATCTATCAACGTTACTGCAATGATATTCTTAATTATCGGTGCGGCTTCTTTATTCGGCCTATACTTAACGAATAACCAAGTACCACAAGCAGTAGGTGCATGGATTGCAGAAAGTGAATTAAATGTATGGATCTTTATGCTAATCGTTAACCTATTATTCTTTGTATTAGGTATGTTCTTAGAAGCTGTTTCTATTATCTTAATTACTTTACCGATTTTATTACCAATTTTAGATCACTTTGGAATTAACCTATATCACTTTGCAATCATTATGGTGATCAATCTAGAACTTGGAATGATTACTCCACCGGTTGGTTTGAACTTATTCGTTGTAAGTGGTATCGCGAAGGAAAAATTAGGAGTCGCAGTGCGTGGAGTAATTCCATTTATCGTGCTTATGATTCTTTACTTAGTAATTGTTATTCTATTCCCTCAACTTTCTCTATGGTTACCATCACTTACAAATTCTAGTATTGTAAGTCCATAAAGTAGGTGAGATTTCACGTTGAACACAAAGGGGTATTCTATACAAGATAAGCAATTTTGGGTAATTGTGCTGAGCTTGTCACTTGCTTCAATGTTCATCTTTGCTGCATTTTACTCGTTTCAGCCTCTTTTACCAGTACTAACGGATGAATTTGATATTACCGTTTCATCCGCTAGTATGACAATGTCAGTATCAACGATTTCGTTAATCTTAGGTTTAATAGTATTAGGGTTTCTATCTGATCGAAATGGACGTGTTTTATTTATAAAACTGTCCATTTTTCTTTCAATTTTCCCGATGATTATTATTCCATTTACAGATTCATTTGTTATTCTTACGATTTTAAGATTTATCCAGGGTTTCACACTTGCAGGAGTACCTGCAGCAGCACTTGCCTATATTGGTGAAGAAATTGACATGAAATATAGTGGTATGGCAACTGCACTTTATATCTCAAGTAATCCACTTGGAGGTATGATTGGGAGAGTTGTAACTGGTTATTTTTCGGAAATCAACTGGCAATACGCCTTTTATATTTTATCAGGTTTTGGGTTACTCGTTTTTCTATTCGTGTTAGTTGCACTACCAAAATCTAAAAATTTCATGCCTAGCGAAAGAACGTTTAAGCAGGACATAAAGGGGTTTAGCTACCATTTAACAAACCCTACACTACTATTAATGTTTGGGCTAGGTATCGTATTGCAAATCACATATACAGGTGTTTGGACTTACCTACCTTTCCATCTGACTTCAAAGGTATTTAGTTTATCTCTTGATGCTATTTCTCTAATCTACTTCGTTTATGGATTTGGTATTCTTGGCGCACCTATTGCAGGGTGGTTATCTAACCGCTTCACTCTTGAGAAAGTCCGTACTATAGCGATTTTAGTACTCATTTTTGGAGTGGCAATGACTATTACTCAATCATTAATAATTTTGGTGATTGGGATGTGTGTACTCTGTTTCGGTTTCTTTACTGCTCATGCACTAACTGCAACATCAGTAAATAGGACCGCACAGCACTTAAAAGGAAGCGCATCTAGTTTATATTTAGTTTCCTATTATATTGGAGTTGCTTCTGGAAGTACTTTAATTGGTCCAGTGTGGGAATTATGGTCTTGGGGTGGTATTATTGCTACCACTACCGTATTACCACTCATTTATTTAACGTTCTTTTTATTCATATCAAAAAGGCTATCAATGAAATAAAAAAAGTTGTAGTGAGTTTATTCACTACAACCTTTTTCCGCTTACTTCTAATGATTTAGTAAAGGATTTCTCCCCTACTCTTGTGTACTCTTTTCCAGAGATTGTTTTCTTTCGCCTAAAATGCGATCTTCAATCTCTTTTGCTTTAAGTGCTTGTTTTCTTGAAATGCGTCTAACCCACATGAAAGCAAGAATACATAGAAGTATTATCATACCAAATTCAATAGCTGCTGGAATATATGCTGTTTTATCTTCTGGGAAGTATAAGAAACCAGAATATAAAGCGATAAAGTTCATTAAAATCTCATCCTTTAATATTATTCACTAACAGTGATTGACTCTATTTTAACATCTTCTAGTGGTTTATCGCGCATATCTTTTTCAACGTTCGCAATTTTGTCAACAATGTCCATACCTTCGATTACATGACCGAAGACAGTATGTTTATAGTCTAACCATGGTGTACCACCAACGCGTGCATATTCTTCAATAATTTCTTTTGGATAACCAGCTTGCTCCATTTGTGCAATCATGTTGCTTGGTACATTTTGCATTTGAACAATGAAGAATTGAGATCCGTTTGTATTTGGACCAGCATTAGCCATTGATAATGCACCGCGCAAGTTAAATAATTCTGGATGGAATTCATCTTCAAAAGCTCCACCCCAGATTGACTCTCCACCCATACCTGTACCAGTTGGATCTCCACCTTGAATCATAAAGTCTGTTATAACACGGTGGAAAATGATGCCATTGTAGTAACCAGATTTTGCATGCCCTAAAAAGTTCTCAACAGTTTTTGGTGCTTTGTCTGGGAATAATTTAATTTTAATAGAACCTAGTGTTGTATTCATCTCAACTACTACTTCACCAGGGTTTAGTTCTTTTGTTAATTGTGGAAACATGTCAATCTCTCCTTATAAGCTAAACTAAAAATTATTTTTTACCTCGGTTAAGTTTATCATAGAAGATTATTTTTTTCCTTTAATTATACTTTGAGTACAATGTGGAATTTCCAATAGTGTATAATAGACAGCAAATTAGAGATTTATTGATACCGGAAGAAGTGAAAGGTTATGAAACAGCAAAAACATAATTTTGTCATAATACTAATATCGAACTTTATTGTTGCTGGCTCAACAACAATGATTATGCCTTTTTTATCATTATACATTGACACCTTTGGAGACTTTTCTGAAAGTTATGTACAACACTGGGCAGGTTTAATCTTTGGTGCAACGTTCGTCACTGCATTTATTATGTCACCGATTTGGGGTCGAGTAGCAGATCGATATGGCTATAAGCCAATCATGATTATTAACTGTTTTGGTATTGCCACAAGTATTTTCCTAATGGGTTATGTGAATAATGTAGAGCAATTTTTCCTTTTACGCTTGTTTATGGGTCTTACCACCGGGTTTATTCCTACTTCAATGGCATTCATAAGTAAACATACACCTAAGAATATCGCAGGTAAAACTCTTGGCACACTTCAAATGGGTAGTGTCGGAGGTACCTTATTTGGGCCGGTAATTGGTGGAGTTTTAGCAGACCACGTTGGATTTAACTACACATTTATTTTTACAGCGGTTGGCATTACAATAGCTGGGCTTTTAATTACTTTCTCAGTACATGAACCGGAGATTATTAAGAAATCCAAAAACTCGATGTACTCAAGGAAAAATATTCTTTGGACTCTTTTTCATCACCGATTAATGTTAAATGTAATGCTTGTTACGACTTTAATACAGATTGGGAACTTCAGTATCCAACCTCTACTTTCTTTATATGTTTCTCATTTAACAACTTCCGATCAAGTTGCGCTTCTTTCAGGAATTGCCTTTAGTGCTGCCGGTGTGGGAAATTTACTGTTTTCACGATATTTTGGACGTTTAGCAGATCATGTCGGTTATGAGAAAGTATTAATGGTCTTACTCTTTATATGTTTCCTATTCATTGTTCCACAAGCATTCGTTACTTCTTTATGGCAATTAATCTTGCTAAGATTCTTATACGGTATATTTGCTGGTGGATTAATCCCTATTACAACTGCACTCATCCGACGAGAAGCACCAATTCAAATTCAAGGGGAAATGATGGGCTATAGTCAAAGCTTCCGATTTTTAGGAAACATTATTGGCCCAGTACTAGGTGGAGTAATTAGCGGACTTGCTACTATTTCAACGGTCTTTTATTCTACTGGATTATTATTTTTCATCTCGGCGATTATTATTTACTTGATTCAAAAGCTTCCGAAGCAATATATGGAGGATGTGCTAGAGAAGCATAGTTCGGAAGGGAAATGAATTTAGGTGGGAGTCAGAGTGGGAGTGGGAGATTTGCTTATTAAAGGCTCGGATAAGAAGGCATTTGAGACATTTATGCTCAGATTTCCACTTCCAAGTGTCCCATTTCTTGTGGTTTTGGGACATTTTCGCTTGGCTTTCCCTTCCAAATGTCCCATTTTTCACGGTTTTGGGACATTTTCGCTTGAATCCCACTTCCAAATGTCTCATTTCTCGCCATTTTGGGACATTTTCGCTTGGCTTTCACTTCCAAATGTCTCATTTCTCGCTGTTTTGGGACATTTTCGCTTGAATCACACTTCCAAATGTCTCATTTCTCGCCGGTTTGGGACATTTTCGCTTGAATCCCCCTTCCAAATGTCCCATAACTGCAATTTACGAAACATCACCGCCAGCGTTCCCGCTTCAAATGTCTCATATCAGTAATTGTCGATACATTTCTTCCTTCAACCTACATTTCCCTACTCTATCATCTCATTGATTATGGTATTCTTTCTTGGGAGACCATTTATGAGTTGAGAAATTTGGTAGGATTTGCCTCATTTTTTCAGTGTTCCTGTACTTTAATTTTATATGTTATGGTGTAATGGAATGAGAGATCGATTTTATCCGTTTATAAAGAACAAATGTCTGAAGAAATCATGTTTTTCGAAGCTATACCTATTACTGATACTAAAGAGTCGAAAATGAAGATTACATATCCACCCCGCGCAACATTCATAGTTTCTCCTATTTCATCCTTAGAAATATAAACATCCTAACTTAATAATTATGTACTCAACTTTCGCAGAGTGAAATCGGTAAATAAGCCTTGATATAATTAGGTAGGCCTGAGATCCACTGCTCCAGTTGACTTTGTATTATCTTTTTGATTTTCTTATTTGTTTGTTCAAGCGCATCTTCAAGAAGTTCGATTAGCTGCTGTAAAGCAACAGCCCAATCAAGTTCATTGACTTCGTCACATAGTTCGTAAAAAAGACCTCCAATCGTACGTTGGTCGGTGTT